>CAZKGG010000014.1:0-3671 GCA_964552385.1 uncultured Candidatus Saccharibacteria bacterium | reverse complement strand
AAAAATCTTTGGATTAAGTTTTTGGTTTGAGTTGATCATATTTTTATCCATATATATAAGTATAAAGACTAATACCAAAAATAAACAAAAAGTATAAAGAAGCTAATGTCACAGATATTATACCTACAATTCTAATTATAGATGTTGTTGTACTAATTTGAGCTTTATTAAAATACAAAATTACCAATCCTAACAAAAAAATAAATAAAATATATATAAATTTTATATAAAACATTGAACTAAAAAATATAAAAATATCTATAAATTTTTCCATAATTATTTATTCATGTTCGCTTGTTATTTGCCCACCTAATGTTCGCAAATCATGCAATGCTATCTTTGCCTGTTCATCCTTTGGTGGTTCTCCTGCCATCTCTGTTCCAGGTGGAACTCCGTGCCATTTGTAGTCACGCTCCATAAAAGAAACCCCCTTACCTGGAATAGTTCTGGCTACTATCACACTTGGCCCATCAAAGACAGCTTGAGCGCGCCCAACAGCAGCTATTATTTCAGCAAAAATGTGTCCATCTATTTCCTCTGCATGCCAACCAAAGCTCTCAAACTTGTGAACAACAGAGTCCAAAGGCATAACATCTTCTGTATAACCATCTATTTGAATATTATTTCTATCAACAAAAACAATTAAGTTTCCAAGTTTCTCTTTTGCTGCGAGCATTATTGCCTCCCAATTTTGTCCTTCGTCGAGTTCCCCATCACCCAATAAACAATAAAAAAATCTATCTGATGTCTTACCCTTATCCATTCTATCTGCTATAGCCATACCAACAGCTTGTGACAGTCCTGCTCCAAGTGGACCCGAGCTAGTCTCAAGCATTGGAAGAAAATCTCTGTGTGGGTGTCCTTGGAGTCTACTGCCAAACTTTCTTAAGGTCAGTAACTCAGATACTGGAAAATATCCAGCATGTGCCATTGTCGCGTACAAAACTGGATTTATATGACCATTTGAAAGTATGAGTCTATCTCTCTCATCCCAATCAGGTTTTGTGGGATTGTGCCTCAATATGAAAAAATACAGAGCAGAAAAAATATCTGCCATACCAAGTGGCCCAGCAGAGTGACCAGAGCCAGCAGAAACAAGCATTTCTATAATAGAAATTCTTATTGCCTTTGCCTTTTCTTCAAGGAACTTTATGTTTTCGTCTGTTAAATTTGGCATAGCCATTTTATAACGATGTTAGAAAATCATAGGTTGCTTTCGGGTCGTCGGAATTCAGTATCGCACTGCCGGAAATAAGTTTATTTGCTCCAGCATCTACAAGTTCTTCAGCCGTATCTTCATTAACACCTATATCAATAGCAATTATACTCTCAGGAAACTTTATTCGCAATTCTTTTATTTTTTCTATTGCTGTATTTTCCAAATCTATTCCTTGTTTACCAATATCATCTGATCCCATTACTTGAATAAAATCTACTTGTGAAGCAAAATTTTCAATTTTTGAAATATCAGTACTTGGTTTCATTGCAATCCCAACTGATACACTCTTTTCTCTGCAAATATCAATAACTTTTTGAAAATCGTTTGTTGATTCAATATGAGCCACTATAGAGTTAACACCAGTAGAAATCCACTCTTCTAAAACATTCTCGGGATTTAGAACCATCATATGTAATTCAATATCGACATCTTCCCACTTTGGCCAGCCCTCTTCCTGAGTTTTTAATTTTTCAAAATATTCTCTATCTCTTTCGTTATATGGCCATGTTTTAAAAGGAGCAAAAGTTCCGTCTGTAATATCAACTTGAATCATAGATGCAAAATCTGAAACTTTATTTATTTCTTGTTCAAGTTGGAGTCTATTTACTGGTATTATTGCTGGTAGTACTTTAGTCATATTGTTCTATTTTTTTAATTCTTCTAATATGTCTCGGCTCACCCGAAAATGGTGTTTTAAGCCACAACAACACCGCCTCTCTCGCCTCCTGTGTAGTTATAAAATGTGATGCAAGAGATAGAACATTTGAATCATTATGATCTCGAGATAAAGTGAGAACATGCTTTGATCCTCCATAAAAAAGTGCACATCTAACATTTGGGAAACGGTTTGCCACCATTGCTTCTCCTTGTCCTGACCATCCCATAACAATACCCTTTGAATCAGCATCCTTTGAAACACTAGAAGCTACTATAGAAATATAATCTGGATAGTCGTCATCATGATTGTATGACTTTGGACCACAGTCATATACTTCGTATTGATTTTCAATCAAAAAAGCAATCAGATTTCTCTTCATTTCAAAACCAGCATGATCTGAACCTATATAGATTCTCATTGACTATATTGTACCACCAATATTTAAACTGGTGTAAAAAGTTATTAAGATTTTTCTCCTTTTAGTATAAGTCTCTTATCAAAACCTCCTCTTTCCTCTCTCTTTTTAAGCCTTATTTCCTCAACATTTTCATATTCAGGTAATTTTTTCAGTGCTTCAATAACTTCTAAAACGTCAGCCAATTCTTCTACATCACCATCTGTAGAAAATTCAGATATCTCCTCGTTAAGTTTCCTCAGTAATTCAACTTTATATTCCTCCTCATCTGCTACACGCTTTTCATACGACACGCCTTTAGCGTCTAGTATTTCAGGTATATTATCTCTTACCAATTTGTTATAACTTTCCATTTTATAATTATATTATTTTAATATGCATTATAATTATTTTTAGTTCTTCTATTTGCACTCATCGACTCCAGATATCCGTAATAAGCATCGCTCGCTTTATAAAATCTTGTAACAATCTCATCACAGTCTGGTGTATATCTAATTCCACAAAACTCTCCACCTTGGCCATGATAACCTGATGGAACCCTAACTGGAACTATTGGAAAGAAAAAAGATGCAATTATGTACAAAACCAATACCAAAATTATAATAAGTATTTTTTTCATAAATATATTATATCATTGCACCCGTTTTGATCGTGTTATCAATCAACAATCTTAATCAGTATTCTATTACCTTATTTCTACTTCTTATCTTATAAAATATCCATCCAACAACTGAGCCAACGAAAAAACCTTGCGCCAATCCTGCAACTACTACCATCACAATAGACAAGTTATTATTCATAAAACCCGTGAAAATAAGACTACCTGCAAAAAAATTAAATAATATGTTAAGCACAAGAACAGTCCCAAATAATATTGAACTTGGTGCATGATGTAACAATGATGGAGTAGAAACCAATACTACTAATCCTAAAGCAAACACCACCACAGATATTATTGATCCTAATATGCCACCTATAATCACATACTTACTATTATTAGTCATTATTTATATTTTATTTCCAGTTTTGATTACGTGATCAATGAGCATATTTGTATAACCTGCTTCATTGTCATACCAAGCCATAACTTTTATCAAGTTTCCTCCAACTACACGTGTCATCTTGAGATCTGCGATAGAACCATAGTGGCTTCCTAGAATGTCTGATGAAACTAGTTCTTCGTCTGTAGCTGAGAAAATATTTTTCCATCTATCACTTCCTGCTGCTTTCCTTAATACATCATTTACTTCCTCTGCAGCAGTTTCCTTCTTTGAAATAAAAGTTACATCAACAATAGAACCAGCTGGAACTGGAACTCTTATAGAAATACCATCAAAAAGTCCTTCTAGTTTAGTAAAAGCTTGAGTCACTGCAATAGC
>CAZKGG010000013.1:8183-10234 GCA_964552385.1 uncultured Candidatus Saccharibacteria bacterium | reverse complement strand
AGTCAGTGTCCGGGGTTTATTATTAAAAAGCACAACAAATATTTATGAACACAACATCTGCACGTCCACAGAAGTTTTTCGGCCGTTTCAAGAAGCCGTTAGTTGATACACCAAACTTTGTTGAGCCACAGACAGATTCATTTAAGTGGCTTATCGAAAAGGGTTTGAAGGAAGTATTTGAAGAGTTCTCTTCAATAAAAGATTTTTCTGAAAAGAAATTTACTCTAGATTTTACAGGTTTCGAGCTAGCTCAGCCTAAATGTGATGAGTATTTTGCAAAAGACAACAAGCTTTCATACGAAGCTACACTAAAAGTAAAGGTAAAGCTAAAAAACCATATTCTTGGTACTGAAAAGGAACAAGAGATTTTTATGGCAGATCTTCCTGTGATGACAAGTCACGGTACTTTTATTATATCTGGTATTGAGAGAGTTATAGTTCCACAGCTAGCACGTTCATACGGAGTATTCTTTACTGCAATTGAAATAAAGGGACGAAAATTCTTCGGAGCTAAAATAATCCCATCTAGAGGAGCTTGGATAGAAATAGAGTCTGATGCTGATGGAGTTATATCTATAAGAATAGATAGAAAGAGAAAATTTGCTGGAACTACCCTTTTAAGAGTTCTAGGAGCAAAGGATAATGAGACTATAAAGAAACTATTTGCTGGAGACGAGTTTGGTCTAAAATCTATTGAGAAAACTCTAGCAAAGGATCATACAAAGACTGTTGATGAAGCATATATAGATATTCACAAGAGACTTCGAGATGGAGATCTAGCTTCTGCTGAAAATGCAAAAGAATTTATTGATTCTATATTTGATTCTGAGAGATACGATCTTTCACCTGTGGGACGTCACAGATTCAACAAGAGATTTGAAAAGAAAATGGATGAAAAGGAGCTTAAGAGAAAGACAGTTTCTCTTGATGATGTTGTTACAATCATTTCTCACATAGCGATGCTAAACAACACTCCTAACTCAATGGAGGATGATATCGATCACTTGGGTTCAAGACGAGTTCGATTTGTTGGAGAACTTTTCCAGCAAAAGATTCGAACAGGTATGGCACAGATAAAGAGAAACATTCAAAACAGAATGTCTACTATAGATACTGATGTTACTCTTCCTGTTCAATTTATTTCACCAAAACCTCTGCAGGCAAGAATCAAGGAATTCTTTACAACTAACCAGTTGTCACAGTTCATGCTACAGGAAAACCCAGTTGCAGAAATCGAACACCTTCGAACTCTGTCAGCTCTAGGTCCTGGAGGATTGAACAGAACACGAGCAGGTTTCGAAGTTCGAGACGTGCATACTTCTCACTATGGAAGACTATGTCCTATCCACACACCAGAAGGTCCAAACATTGGTCTTGTTCTACGTATGGCAGTTTATGCTCGAATCAATGATTTCGGAATGATCGAAACTCCATATGCAAAGGTAAAGAATGGAAAAGTTACAGATGAGATAGTATATCTAAACGCTTCAGAAGAAGAGGGATATGTTATTGCTCACGCAGCTACTCCTGTTGATGAAAATGGAAAGATATTAAGTGATGAAGTTGAAGTGCGAGTTGAGGGTGATCCAACAGTTGTGTCAAAGGATAAAGTTGATTTTATGGATGTTGCAACAAACCAAGCATTTTCTATTGCTACATCTATGATTCCTTTCCTTAACCACGATGAGGCATCTAGAGCACTCATGGCCTCAAACATGCAGAAACAAGCTACACCTTGTATTGTTCCTGAAGCACCTCTAGTAGCTACTGGTATGGAGGCTGCAGCACTAAAAAATACTGGAAGATTAGTTGTCGCTACTGAAGAAGGAACTGTAACTCACGCTGATGGAGTTAAAGTTGTTGTAAAAAATAGTAAAGGAAAAGAAACAGAACACAATCTTGTTAAGTTTTCACGAACAAACGGATTTACAGCTTTCCATCAGAGACCAAGTGTTAATGTTGGAGATAAGGTAAAGAAGGGAGATATTCTTGCTGATACATCAGCATCAGAACATGGACAGTCTGCTATCGGTCAAAACATGCTAGTTGCT
>CAZKGG010000013.1:0-8173 GCA_964552385.1 uncultured Candidatus Saccharibacteria bacterium | reverse complement strand
GTCATGGTCTGGATCTAACTACGAAGACGCTATTATTCTTTCAGAAAGAGTTGTAAAGAATAGTAAATTTACATCTATACATATTGAAGAGTTCGTAGTTAACGTTCGAGATACAAAACTAGGTCCAGAAGTTACTACTTGCGATATTCCAAATGTTGGAGAAACAAAACTAAAAAATCTAGCAGAAGACGGTATTGTTCAGGTTGGTGCAGAAGTGCGACCAGGTGACATACTAGTTGGAAAGATTACACCAAAGGGAGAAACTCAGCTTACTCCAGAAGAAAGACTACTCCGATCACTCTTCGGTGAAAAAGCTCATGATGTAAAAGATACATCAAAGAGAATGGAAGGAGGAAAGAGAGGAAGAGTTATCAAGGTTCAGATTTTCTCAAGAGAGAAGGGTGACAAACTTGATTCAGGAATCATAAAGAGAATCCATATCGAAGTTGCACAGTTAAGAAACGTTTCAGTTGGAGACAAACTTGCTGGACGACACGGAAACAAGGGAGTTATCTCTCGAATTCTACCTGAGGAAGATATGCCATACATGGCAGATGGAACTCCTATCGATGTTATTCTAACACCACTTGGAGTGCCTTCACGTATGAACCTAGGACAGATTCTAGAGTTACACTTGGGTCTAGCTGCAAACACACTTGGTTATCAGGCTATCGTTCCACCATTCGCAGGTGCCTCAGGTGAAGAAATCAAGGCTGAACTTGTGAAAGCTGGATACAACGAATCTGGAAAGATGAAACTATTTGATGGACGAACAGGTGAAGCTTTTGCTCAGCCTATCGCTGTTGGATATATGTATATCTTGAAACTTCACCACATGGTTGAGGACAAGATTCACATGCGATCTATTGGACCTTACTCTCTTATTACTCAGCAACCTCTTGGAGGAAAAGCTCAGAACGGAGGTCAGAGATTTGGAGAAATGGAAGTGTGGGCACTTTTGGGTCACGGAGCTGCACATACATTGCAGGAAATTCTAACAATCAAGTCAGACGATATTTCAGGAAGATCTGCTGCGTTTGATGCGATAGTAAAGGGAATGCCGATTACACAGTTAAACACACCAGCATCATTTAACGTTCTATTGAACAACCTACGAGGTTTGTCTCTAGATGTTCAAATCAAAAAAGGGTCGAAAGAAATGCTAGATGGTCACGGAAACATCATTTAATAAGACCACTTAACTAATAAAAAAATCTATGAAAACAAGAACAACAACAGATTCAAATGATTTCGAGACAATAGCACTACGAGTTGCTAGTCCTGAAAGAATAAAAGAGTGGTCTTTTGGTGAGGTTACAAAACCAGAGACTATTAACTATAGAACACAGAGATCAGAAAAGAACGGTCTTTTCGATGAAAAAATATTCGGTCCAGACAAGGATTATGAGTGTTACTGTGGAAAGTATCGAGGAATAAGATACAAGGGTATTGTTTGTGAAAAATGTGGAGTTGAAATAACTCGATCAATCGTTAGACGAGAGAGAATGGGACATATTGAGCTTGCAACAGTTGTATCTCACATCTGGTTCCTAAAATCTATGCCAAGTCGAATCAGTTTGATACTTGGTATTCCTACATCTGATCTAGAAAAAGTTATTTACTTTGCTGGATACATCATCACAAAAGTTTCTGAGGAAGATAGAACAAGATACCTAAAGGATTTGGATTCAGAATACAAAGCAAAAGTAAAATCTCTACAAGATGAGAAAACAAAGGATGCTGTAAAAGAAATGCTTCTTACTGCAAAGAGAGAAATTGAATCAATTCAAGAAGGAAGAGTACTAGACGAAGTTGAATATTACAACTTTGGAATGAAGTACGGAACAATGTTCGAAGCATCAATCGGTGCTGAGGCAATTTACAATATATTTAAGAAAATAGATCTAGAGAAACTACTAGGTCAACTAAATCAGGAACTTGTAAAAGCAAGTAGCATAGATACTGGAAAGATAAACAAAAGAATCAGTGTTGTTGCTGCGATGATAAACTCAAATATCAGACCTGAATGGATGTTCTTAACACACATTCCTGTTATACCTCCAGCATTACGACCTATGGTTCCACTAGATGGAGGAAGATATGCAACATCAGACGTTAACGATCTATACCGAAGAGTTATAAACCGAAACAACCGTCTAAAGAAACTAAAGGAAATTCATGCTCCAGACGTTATCCTAAGAAACGAAAAGAGAATTCTACAGGAGGCTGTTGATGCTCTTATTGATAACTCAATTCGACATGGATCAGCATCAGGTGCTGTAAATCAGTCACAGAGACGACCACTAAAATCTCTTGCAGACAATCTAAAGGGTAAGAGAGGAATCTTCCGACAGAACCTACTTGGAAAACGAGTAGACTACTCAGGACGTTCAGTTATCGTTGTGGGTCCAGATCTACATCTAAACCAGTGTGGACTTCCAAAACACATGGCTCTTGAGTTATTTAAACCTTTCGTTATTTCAGACTTACTAAGAAAGGAATTAGCATATAACATCAGAGGTGCATCAAAACTTATTGAAGACGGTATTCCAGAAGTATGGGCTATTCTTGAAGAAGTTATTTCTACAAGATATGTACTTCTTAACCGAGCACCTACTCTACACAGACTTGGTATTCAGGCTTTCAAACCAACACTTATTGAAGGAAACGCTATTCAGCTTCACCCACTAGTATGTTCTGCATTCAACGCGGACTTCGACGGTGACCAAATGGCTGTTCACGTTCCTCTATCAGATGAGGCACAGATGGAAGCAAGAGAGATCATGGCATCTGACAAGAACATTCTAAAACCTGGATCAGGAGATCCAACAGTTTCAGCAAAAATGCTTGATATCGTTTTGGGATGTTACTGGATGACAAAGGAGATTCCGGGCGAGAAAGGAGAAGGGAAAATATTCCAGACTCCAAACGCTGCTATCCTAGCTTATGATCTAAACGAATTATCATTTAGAGCAAAGATAAAAGTATTACCATCTGATTCTGAGAAATACTCACAGTATGATGGAAAAATATTTGAAACTACAGTTGGAAGACTACTTTTCAACTCAGTATTACCAAAGGATTATGCATTCATAAATGGTGAAATAAATAAAAAGAAAACTTCATCACTTATCGATGATTTGATTGAGAAGTATGGAATCGAAAATGTTCCAGCTATTATCGACAAGATAAAGGCTTTCGGATTCAAATATGCAACACACTCTGGTGTTACATGGGGATTGGATGACGTTATTATTCCAGAAGGAAAGAAGGATATAGTTATAAAAGCAAAATCAAAAGAAGATGCAATCAAGGAGCACTTTGATGCCGGACTTATATCAAAAGAAGAGAGACTACGACAGACTATCGAAGTATGGCACGGAGCAAAGGCTGATGTTGAAAAACTAATGCCAGATACTCTTCCAAAGGATGGTTCAGTTGCAGACATGGTGGTTTCAGGAGCTCGAGGATCTATGGGTAACATTACTCAGATGGCGGGTATGAAAGGTCTTATTACAAACACTGCTGGAGAGACAATCGAATTTCCAATTATCTCATGTTCAAAGGAGGGTCTAACACCGCTTGAGTACTTTATTACTACTCACGGAGCTCGAAAGGGTCTAACTGACACAGCTCTTAACACAGCTAAATCTGGATACCTAACTCGAAAAATGTTCGTTGTGGCACAGGATACTATCATTACAGAAGAAGATTGTGGAACAAAGGATGGAGTGATTATTGATAAGCATGCAATCTCTGGAATCGAGACTCCTATCGCAAAACACATCAAAGGAAGATTCCTTTCTGCAGATGTTGTTAAAGATGGAAAAGTTTTGTTCGAGAAGGGTTACCTACTTTCAAAGAAAGATGCACAACAGATTGAATCTCTTGGTATTGAATCAGTTTCTGTTAGATCACCTCTATCATGTAAAACTCCAAACGGTATTTGTGTAAAGTGTTACGGAGTTGATCTTGGTAAAAACAAAGTTGTTGAGTTGGGTGAAGCAGTTGGAACAGTTGCAGGACAAGCTATCGGTGAACCTGGAACACAGCTAACAATGAGAACATTCCACGCCGGAGGTACTGCATCAGTTGGTGGAGATATCGTTTCAGGTCTTCCAAGAGTGGAGGAACTATTTGAGAAACGAAAACCAAAGAACCCAGCAGTTGTTGCTTCAGTTTCAGGAACTATATCAGACATAAAAGTTACAGATAAGGAAAAAATAATCACAGTTACACCAATACTAGAAGATAGAACAAAGAGTAAAGATAGTATCGAATACTCTACATCTCTAAACAGAACAGTATTTGTAAAAGTTGGTGATGAAGTAAAGAAAGGAGATATCATTACAGACGGTTCTGCAGACATAGATGAGCTATTCAAATATGCTGGAAAAGATAAGACAGTTGATTATATTATTCACGAAATCAACAAACCTTACGAACTACAAGGAGAAAACGTATCACGAAAGCATATTGAAACTATCGTACGACAAATGTTCTCACGAAGAAAGGTAAAGACATCAGGTGATTCTCCGTTCATTTCTGGTGATATCGTAGAAGCATCATTCCTAGCAGAAGAGAATGCGAAATTAAAGGCGGAAGGAAAAGAGGAGTCAAAATCAGAACCTGTAGTTCTGGGTATCACAGAGGTTTCTCTATCAAGACAGTCATTCTTGTCAGCTGCTTCATTCCAGCACACAACTAGAATACTTATATCTAACGCTGTTAGAGGAAATGAAGATAAACTTTCAGGACTAATGGAAAACGTTATCCTCGGAAGACTTATCCCTGCTGGAACTGGATTCAAAGGTAGTAGAAAGGCAAAGATGATAGCCGACTTGAGAGAGGCTAGAGGAAATATTACAGAACCCCAGTACTAAGCCCTTTTCACACAACTGAATATTGCTGGTACTAGTCTCGATTGGGAAACCATCTGAGTAACTACCGGTCCGAGGTTAAAATTCCCCCAAAAAAATGTCATCATCTGTTGATCAGATAAAATCAAAGATAGATATTGTCTCGCTAATCAGCTCTTATATAAAGCTGGAAAAAGCGGGGGCAAACTTTAAAGGCAGGTGTCCTTTTCATAACGAAAAGACGCCGTCCTTTTTCGTATCTCCAGATAGGGGTAATTATTATTGTTTTGGTTGCCAAGCAAAGGGAGATATATTCACTTTTGTTCAGGAATTTGAAGGTTTGGATTTTATAGGCTCACTTAAAGTTTTGGCTGAAAGAGCTGGAGTTGAATTAGATCAGTTTAGGACTGGAGAAAAATCTGAAAAAGAAAGGTTGTTTTCTGTTCTAGAAACAGCTGTCTTTTTCTATGAAAAAAAACTGTCTGAAAATAAAGAGGCTCTAGATTATTTAGCTAGTCGTGGAGTAACACCAGAATCAATAAAGAATTTTAGAATCGGTTTTGCTCCAGCGGATTGGAGAGAGTTGTATGAGTACCTGTTAGAGAAAAAAATATCTGTAAAAGATATGTTAGCGGTTGGACTCATAAAACAAAAAGACGGAGCTTTGACTGGTAGCTCATACTACGACACTTTCAGAGGAAGAATAATGTTCCCAATTTCAGATTCTTCAGGTCGTGTTGTTGGATTTTCTGGAAGAATTTTGGTTGCAGATGATAAATCACCAAAATATTTGAACACTCCAGAAACTGAACTATTCAATAAATCAGAAATATTATTTGGTCTAGATAAGGCTAAGAAAGATATTCGATTAAAAGATTACTCAATACTGGTTGAAGGTCAGATGGATTTAGTCATGATGCACCAGGTAGGACTTACAAATACAGTTGCATCTTCTGGAACAGCATTAACATCTGCTCATCTTGAAAAACTAAGAAGATTGTCTGAGAGAGTAATGATGTCATTTGATTCAGATTCTGCTGGTTTTAACGCATCAGATAGAAGTGCAAAAATAGCCTTGTCGCTCGGAATGGATTTGAAGCTCGTTCAAATGCCAGAAGGCAAGGATCCAGCGGATTTGGCAAAGGAAAATCCAGAATTACTCAAAGAGTGTTTTAGAAATTCTAAATCAATTGTAGATTTTTATGTCGATACACTTTTGAGTCGAAACTTAGATCCAAAAGATCTAGCAATAGAGATCCGTAAAAAGGTTCTTCCATATATTGCCGAAATGAAAGAAAAGACAGACCAATCACATTGGGTAAAGACAATAATGAAAAAAACTTTTCTAAATGAAGAAGCCTTATGGGAAGATTTGAAAAAGATTACTTCACCTGGAATAAATCAGAATTACCAAACTCAAGCCTCGGGCGCCCCACCAGGAAAAAGGGTGGATACTATAGAGAGGAGAGTTTACGGAATAATATTGTGGCAGAGAGAAGGTGAAAATGTGGAATCAAAAATTGAAAGCAGAGCAAAAGAGATATTTGGTGAGCGGTTAGAAGAGCTAGAAAAGATATTTGAAAAAGAACGTGAGATGTTACTCTTTGAAACTGAAAGTTACTACAGTAACAAAAGCAATTTAGAAAAAGATATTGATGAGTTGCTAGTGTCACTAGAAGAAGAATATTTAAAGAGAGATTTAGGGGTTGCAATGATGAATCTCCAAAAAGCTGAACAAAAAAAGGATAGTAGTGAGGTGCTGAAATATTTAGAAGAGTGCCAACGTATAACACAAAGAATTAACACAATCAAAACAATTAAAAACGCATATGAAAAATAAAGCGAAATCAAAAAATAATAAACCAAAGTCACAGAAGTCTACAAAAAAAGTAGCGAAAAAAGTGGCAAAGGTAAAGGCAAAAAAAGCGAAAAAAATTGTTGTGCCACAGATACGTGCAAAAAAGAAGAACAAGTCTTCTTTGGCAATGAGAGCTTCTAAAACTGTTTCAACAAAAGGCGCACCAAAGATGAAAATGGCTGATCGCCAGTCACAGGGGATGGATAGGCTTTTGGGTAAAGGAAAAGAGAGAGGGTATGTTACATATGATGAGATTTTGAAAGAATTTCCAAATGTAGAAGAGGACATTTTCTTTCTAGATGAACTATATGAGAAACTTTCAGTTTCTGGTGTAGATGTTTTGGAAGGAGGAGGATTACTCGAAAATCCTGCTGAAGATTTGATTAGCAAAAAGTATTCATATGGAAGAGGTGGTGAAGGTTCATACGACTCAATCCAGATGTACCTCAAGGAGATTGGTCAGTACCAACTTATCTCTGGAAATATGGAGAAAGAACTCGCAAAGAGAATAGAAGCTGGTGACGAGGAAGCAAAAAATCTTTTAGCTAGAGCAAACCTCAGACTTGTGGTTTCTATTGCTAAAAAATATGCAAACAGAAGTGCAGACTTAACACTACTCGATCTTATCCAAGAGGGAAATCTAGGTTTGTTCAAGGCGGTTGATAAATTTGATTGGACAAAGGGTTACAAGTTTTCTACATATGCAACATGGTGGATACGACAAGCTATCACTCGTGCTCTAGCAGATCAGTCACGTACTATCCGTGTTCCTGTTCACATGGTTGAAACTATCGCAAAGTATAAACAAGTTGTTAGGAGACTTTCACAAGACTTGGGACGAGACCCACTACCAGAAGAGATTGCAACAGAAATGAATCTTTCAGTTGATAAGGTTTATACAATCGAGAAGATTGATCAGTCTACTTTATCTCTCGAGGCACCGATAGGTGAGGAAGATGACGGGAAGAGTAAGCTCGGAGACTTCCTTGCTGATGAGAAAATACTTTCTCCAGATCAAGAATCATCAAGAAGAATTATTTCTGACCAAGTTAGAGAAATATTAAATGACCTTCCCGAAAAAGAGAGAAAAATTCTAGAGCTCCGACACGGTCTAGTTGATGGAGTAACACATACTCTAGAAGAAGTAGGAAAGGAGTTTGGAGTTACTCGAGAAAGAATAAGACAGATTGAGGCGAAGGCGCATGAGAAGATCCGACAGCATGATAAGATTAACAGATTGAGAAACTACTACTAAAACACTAAAAACACCTTCATTCGAAGGTGTTTTTAGTGTTGACTGACATCAATAATATATTGTATAGTACTGCGCAGAAGAGGAGGATTCACTTGAACATTTACCAGAAGGTGAGTGTCGCTATGGCACTCTTTCTTTATCTACCTCTGGGATATCAAATTCTCAGAGGTCCTGTAGTACAAAATCTTGCAACATTTGCAC
>CAZKGG010000012.1:0-10605 GCA_964552385.1 uncultured Candidatus Saccharibacteria bacterium | reverse complement strand
ATTGATTTGAAAGATGAAGATTTAAAAGTTGAACTTTCTCGTTCTAGTGGGCCAGGTGGTCAAAACGTAAATAAGCGTGAGACAGCAGTGCGCATAGTTCATATTCCAACCAACTTATCTGCGCAGTCAGATAATGAGCGTAGTCAGGCTCAAAATAAAGAAAAGGCACTTCAAATACTTAAAGGTAAAATATATAAAGCAATGGAAGATGAAAGAATTGCTAAAGAAAAAGGTATGTATATAAGTAAGACTACACAGATAGAATGGGGTAATCAGATAAGATCATATGTATTACACCCATATAAAATGGTAAAGGATCACAGGACAAATGTAGAAACCAGTAATGTTGATGGTGTTCTGGAAGGTGACCTGGACGAATTCCTTGAAGCAGAGCATAACTTGTAGAACCTTTGCCTATGTTCATCAATAAGCTATAATAAAAATCGTAATGATTCATTTTGATAAAGTCTCAAAAGTGTATACAGATGATTCAGTTGCTCTAGAAGAAATATCTTTTTCGATAGAGCCTGGAGAGTTTGTTTCTATTGTTGGCCACTCTGGGGCTGGTAAAACTACTCTGCTTAAAATGTTTCTTGGCGAAGAGAAGCCAACTAAAGGCAAGATATATTTTGAGTCTACTGACCTATCGACACTAAGAACAGAGCAAATAAATAATTTTAGAAGAAAAATAGGTGTTGTTTTTCAAGATTTTAGACTACTTCCACATAAGAACGTATATGAAAACATAGCTTTCGCTATGGAAGCAGCTGGAAAAACTGATGAAGAAATAGAGGCTGATGTGCCTCATGTTTTAGGTCTTGTTGATTTGGAAAAAAAGATTTGGAATTTTCCACACGAGCTGTCTGGTGGAGAGAAACAGAGAGTTTCTATCGCGAGAGCTATAGTAAATCAACCAGATGTTGTTATTGCTGATGAACCAACCGGAAACTTGGATCCACTCAATACATACGACATAGTTCAAATACTAAAGAAGATAAATGATTTGGGGACAACTGTTATACTAACAACACATAACAAGGGAGTTATAGATTCACTAAAGAAAAGAGTTTTAACTATGGAGAATGGAAGGATTATTAGAGACGACAAGGAGGGTAAATACGTAATCTAACCTCATATTTGGCCAATCTCTACGTTGGAAGCTCGTTTACTCCATGCGCAGTACTACTTGTACAGCTTAGTCGTAAACCTCACTCCCGCCTTGAGCTTGGCTCAAATGTGAAAGTTAGATACAATGAATAAATAAAATATATGTTTTGGATAAAAGTAAAAAGAGTAATACGTGCTGGTTTCTTCAGTTTTTGGAGAAATGGTTTTGTCTCACTATCATCTATTTTGGTTATGATGGTAACTCTTTTTGTAATTGGTTCAACTATTTTTTCTGGAGTTATACTGCGATCTACACTCGATCAAATCAAAGATAAGGTGGATATAAATGTTTATTTTCTGACATCAGCAAGTGAAAGTGATATTTTGTCGATGAAGAGAAATCTTGAAAAACTACCAGAAGTTAAACCTCCTGTTGTTTATGTATCAAGAGAAGATGCATTAGCTGCTTTTAAAAAGAGACATGAGACAGACGAGTTTACACTACAAGCTCTAGATGAGTTAGGTGATAATCCTCTTGGAGCAGCATTGAATATTAAAGCAAAGGACCCTTCTCAATACGAGAGTATCGCTCAATTTTTACAAGGCAAGAGCGCGTTATCGGCTGATGGAAATACTATAGTAGATAAAGTTAACTTTTATCAGAATAAGGAAGCTATAGGTAGGTTAACTTCAATAATAAACTCTGCAAATAATCTAGGGTTCATACTAACTATCCTACTTATTGGTATTTCTATTTTAATCACATTTAACACTTTGAGACTTGTTATATATATGTCACGAGATGAGATTTCAGTTATGAAACTCGTGGGGGCTTCAAACTCTTACATTAGAGGACCTTTCTTTGTTGCAGGATCAATCTACGGATTCCTATCTGCGATAATGACACTAATACTATTTTATCCAGTTACACTTTGGCTTGGTGACACAACAGAAAGTTTCTTTGTCGGCTTTAATGTTTTTAGTTACTACACAAAAAATTTCGGAGAATTTTTCCTAATCATAGTTGGTTCAGGAATCGCTATTGGTTCAATATCTAGTTATTTGGCTGTTAGAAAATATCTCAAAGTATAAAATTTAAAAGAATAAAATGTAATAATCAGAGATACAGAATGAAAAAAGGAAAACAGCATAAATATATTTTCGTCATCGGTGGAGTAATGTCAGGAGTCGGCAAAGGGATAGCATCGTCTTCAATAGGAAAGATTCTTCAAAGCAAAGGTTTTAAGGTCAACCCAGTAAAGGTTGATCCTTATTTAAATGTGGACGCTGGAACAATGAACCCGACAGAGCATGGTGAAGTGTTCGTTTTAGACTCTGGGCTAGAGACAGATCAAGATATGGGGAACTATGAGAGGTTTTTGGAAATGGACCTCATCTCAGACGATTATATGACCTCTGGGATGGTATATAAACATGTTATTGAGAAGGAACGCAACTTGGGCTACAGAGGTAAATGTGTCGAGGCTATACCGCATATAACAGAAGAGATAACTAGGAGATGGAAGAAGGCAGCAGAACATCATGAGTCTGATATATCACTAATTGAGATTGGGGGAACAATAGGTGATTACCAAAATATTCTTTTTATTGAAGCCGCTAGAACACTCAAAATAAAGCATCCACAAGACGTGATGTTCATAATGGTCTCATATCTACCTGTTCCAGGTTCTTTGGGCGAAATGAAAACACGACCTACACAAAACGCAGTACGACAGTTGAACTCATATGGAGTTCAGCCAGATGTTGTTATAGCTCGTGGAACACAATCATTAGATCATAAGCGAAAAGAGAAAATTGCATTCTCATGCGCACTCTCTCCAGAAAATGTTATTTCTGCACCAGACATAAGTAGTGTCTATGATGTTCCGTTAAATTTTGAAAAAGATAAAATCAGTCAGACTATTTTAAAAACTTTGCATATGAGAGCCAAGTCTCAGAATGGTGATCTAGATGAGTGGAGAAAGTTTGTGAACAAGAGAGCAAAAGCAAAACATGAATTAAAGATAGCTGTTGTTGGAAAATATTTTGATACAGGAGACTTTGTTTTGTCTGATGCATATGTTTCCGTTATTGAGGCTGTAAAATTCTCTTCATATTGGAAAGATGCAAATACAAAACTTACTTGGATTAACTCAAAAGAGTATGAAGCAAATCCTAAGAAAGTTGAAGAGTTAAAGGATTTTGATGGGGTTATTGTTCCAGGTGGTTTTGGTGAAAGCGGTATAGAAGGAGTGTTGATGGCAATTGAGTTTGTTAGGAAAAATAAAATACCATACCTTGGACTATGCTATGGAATGCAATTAGCTGTAATAGAATATTGTCGAAATGTTATTGGTTGGAAAGATGCACATACAGCAGAGATAAATTCAAAAAGTAGCCGCGTTGTTATCGATATAATGCCAGAGCAAAAGAAAAACCTGGAAGCGGGGAATTATGGTGCGACAATGCGACTTGGAGCATATACTGCGGTTTTGAAAAAGGGAACTATAACTGCCAGTGCGTATGGAAAACTAGAGGTTTCAGAAAGACACAGACATAGATACGAAGTAAATCCAGAATACATAGAACAAATAGAAAAAGCAGGTTTAGTTTTTTCAGGGTCATCACCAGACGGAAAACTTATGGAGTTTGCAGAACTACCCAAGTCAGAGCATCCATTTTTTGTTGGTACACAGGCTCACCCAGAGTTCAAAGCTAGACCACTTCATCCGCATCCATTGTTTACTGCGTTTGTCGAAGCTTGTTTGAAGAAATAGAAAAAGTGGCCACAGTCGTGGCCACTTTTTTACGAGTGCTGGCATCTCATTTTTTTGGAAGTACTAGCATTTGTTCGTCTAGTACTTTTGCCAGGTACATGAGAGATCTAGGATGAAGTCTGAACTTGTGGTATTCAGAGTTTAACCACGGTTGGATATTCCAGCTACCGGTGTATGACCTACCAGCTCCTAGGAAATCTGCAACCATTTCTCTCACATACGTTTCTGGCATATAGAGGACTTTGTTGTCCAAAATCCAGTGTTGCCAGTGGTGTGGGTTGTGGTGAATATGGTGAAGCCACGCTCTATCCCACTCTTCATCAGGGCAGTCGTTTAGGACATACCTCTTTCTATATGTGAAAAACTCAGACGGTGACAGTTTTGACCAGTCGTGGACCAAAAGTCGCCAAAAGGGGATTCCACCAACTCGCAGTCCAGCTACAAGCACAAACCACTTGTGTTTTATAATTATGAAAAGTAACTTCATCATCACCTCCTATTTTGAGAATATAACAGCGGTGTTAGATAGTCAATTCTAAATTGTTTGAGGATTATTCGCTCCTGTGTTAGTGTTCTATTTGGGTCAGAAATATAAAAAGGTGGTTAAGGTGAAAAAAACAAAATCATTTTCTGAAGCACGTCTAAGTAATGCGCAGCACAAAGTATTGGAGGGTTATCGTTTACGTTTTGTTTTGAGCACAGAGGAGACAGCTCATTTGCATCTGTTTTTCAGTCCATTGCGAGTTCCAAAAGGTCTAAGTAGAGATGAAGTAAGAATTGTCATTTTGTTGTATGCAATGTGTTATGCTCATTTTAGAGAGTTCAATCTACCCAGGTTTCATCGAATGGCTAAGAATTCATTACCGGTAGAACTCAGAGTGAGTCGCATGACCCGTAAAGGTTTTAGAAAAGGGATAATTAAACTCCTTCTGGCTCTTTCAAAGTAAGGCAAAATGGACACGTCATAGACGTGTCCATTTAATTTATGATTTAACTATTATATGCTTCCTGGAGTTCAGAGATAATTATCTTTTTCATTTTAAGCATTGCTTGGGTTACTTTGTTTGCTTTTGTCCTGTCTGAATCTGACATTAGTTCATTCATTCTTTTTGGTACTATTTGCCAAGAAATTCCAAACTTGTCCTTGCACCAGCCGCATTGTTCTGCACTTTTGTCTGCTGAAAGTTTTTCCCAGTAATAATCGACTTCTTCTTGGTTGTCACAACTAACAACAAAAGATATTGCTTCGTTAAACTTTTTAAATGGCCCTGCGCTCATTAGGGTCATTTCCTGGCCTAGTATATTTATGTTTATGATTTCAACTGTACCCGATGGAGTATTTTCCAAAGTTTGGCCGCTAGTCGCACTTTCATCTTTGTTAAAAACTGACTTGTAATAGTTTGCAGCTTCTCGTGCTCCAGTTTCGAACCAGAGGAAAGGTTTTATTTTTTGCATAGGGGTATTATAGCTTAATTCGGAAAAATATCTGAGGACCCCATCTGGAATCCAAAGGGAAATTTTTTATGATTCTATCTTTATAATGTTTTGAAATATTTTCCGCAAAGTCGTTTGCAATAAGTGCATTTCTCTCCATGTATTTGAAACCTAGTTTTTTTAGTTCGATCTCGAGCACAGACATCATCTGTCCAAGCAGGCTACGTCCTCTGTATTCTTTTTGTATTACCGTGTCCCATACCCAAGCCGTTTCTCCTGGTAATGCAGGACTGTCATCAGTCTCTGGCTCAAAAGGTTTTGCATATGTAAAGCCAACGACTTCGTCCGTTGTCTGATCTTTTAATAAAACAACTATGTTTTTCGGGTCTAAAAAATCAGTCATGATTTTCTCTTCACCAAAGGCTCCACTTCCAAAAGCCTCCTTTTCTATAAAGAGTATTTTATTTTTTATGAGTTCCCAGTTAGCGAGGCTGGGTGTGAAGATTTTGGTGGTTATCATGTGTATTGGTATTTACCTCAATAAAAATATTAGAACAATTACGGTAATTATCTGAATCAGTATCGTTAAAAATAGGCGAATATTTTGGTCTATCGATGGTTTAAATTTATATATTCCCAAAGATAGTAGAAATAAAAGGGAAGATGCTACTGTGCTAATAAGTAAGTTCGTACCTTCTGGATCGTTAAAGAAAAAGAACATTGACCTAGAGAAAATAATGGATGTTATGGCTAGGATTATGAGGTGGGATTTCGGTGAGTTGTTTGGCATTTTATTTAAATGCATTTTTTAAATTCTCTAAATTTAGTTCAATACGAATATCTTTTTTAAAGCTCCCATTTTTATTTTTTTCTTCATCATTTATCCAGATTTTTTCTGGTATAAATACGTACATTTTAAGCGTGCATTCGGAGTAATCTAATTCTTCGGCGAGACCTTTCATATACAAACCCACTCCGGTTCCTTCTTCTGCATTAGAATCAAATATTACAACAAAAACCCTTTTTTCATTTTTAATATTTTGAGAATGAACACTGTCTTCATTCGACCCCCAAGTAAAAGTCAGATCCTCTTTTAAGTTGGGTGCTAGCGGAGTATTCCATGGGGAACCATCATCACAGACGGTTGCCAAGGTCATATACTTCATATTTTTTAATATCACTAATGCACTTTCTAGGTGTTTGTTCTCCATGTTTAGATTATATCAAAATATGCCAGACTTTGGACTTCTGGGAAACCGGCGGTTTTCCCAATCCTTCCTCCACGGAAAACTCCCGTTTTCCGACCCTTTCCCTAGTCCAAGTTTGGACAGCAAAATTGCTTCGCACTTTTGCTGCCAGACTTGGACTCGAACCAAGATACTATCCTCCAGAGGGATAAGTCCTACCATTAGACGATCTGGCAATACAACACAGAATACCGGAAAATTGAGCATATTACAAGAAATAATCTTTACTTTTAGCTTAAATAAAGTAGTCTTTGTTTTGGAGGATATTCATGCGCCAAGGGATAACCCTTGTGGGAATGTCTAATGTTGGTAAGTCATACTGGCGTAGAAAGTTTGAAGCAGCAAGCTATAGAACTGTTTGTTGTGATGATGAAATTGAGAGAAGACTTAAACCTTTTCTTGAAGCTAAAGGTTTTGTGGGTATCCATGATGTTGCCAAGTGGATGGGACAACCATTTGATCCTCAATACCCCGAAAACTCTGCACTTTATCTTAAGTTTGAAAATGAAGTAATGGATGAAACTATTGACCGCCTATTTAGGGGGCAAAGACTTGTCATTGATACAACAGGAAGTGTTATCTATACGGACAAGAGAATTCAGACTTTACTTAGAGTTCATTCAACGGTTGTGCTTCTCGACACTACTGAAGATGCAGAAAAGGATCTCGCTAAAAGGTATATTGAGGAGCCTAAGCCGGTTATTTGGGGATCTGGGATTTATGCTCCACTTCCAGGTGAAGAACCCCTTCAGGCTCTCTGTCGTTGTTATCCAGATTTGCTATCAACTCGTAAAGAAGCATACAACAATATCGCGCACGTAATTTTGGATTATGATTTGTTTAGGTCACCAGGATTTAGGGTGAAAGATTTTGTTAGGCTAATCAGTTAATCAAAAACCATTTAGACGAGACATAATCGGTTCGTCTAAATGGTTTTTTTGTTATAATTTGCGAATGTACCATCTCTATATTTTGGAGTGTTCTGACAAATCACTTTATACTGGAATAACTACTGATATTAAGAGGCGCCTAGCAGAGCATAAGGCTGGAAAAGCTAGCCACTATACTAGTTCGAGGGGAGCTGTTAAAATTGTTTACACTGAGAGTTGTGGTAACAGGTCAAAGGCTTCCAAACGAGAAATTGAAGTAAAGAAGTTGAGTAGAAAAGCAAAGATAGAATTGATTAAAAATAATATTAAAAATGAAAAATAAGCTCAACACATTAATAATTCTAGTTATTTTGGGGACTTTAGTGTTTGTAAGTTACCGATATTTATCAATCAAAAGAACACCTGAATTAAAAGTGAATGCCCCTGCCAATGTAATAGAAACTGTAAAGGAAGTAGTCCCAGCTACAGAACTACTAGGAAAAGCAGAGGTTAGTTTTGCTGGTGGAACAGAGGAGAGAAATAAAAATATTGAGCTAGGAGTTTCAAAGATAAATGGAAAAGTTATTATGCCTGGGGAAGAATTTTCTTTTACAAAAGTTTTAGGGCCAGTTACAGAAGAAGGTGGTTATAGTGAAGCTAAAGTTTTTCTCAATGGTGAAGTGACAAAAGGGCTTGGTGGCGGATTATGCCAAGTATCTACTACTTTGTTTCAAAGTTTATTAAAGGCTGGCTTACCTATAACCGAAAGACATAATCACTCATATACAGTTTCGTATTATGATGTTGGTTTAGACGCTACGTACTCAGACCCTGGACCTGATTTAAAGTTTGTAAATGATACATCTAACCCAATTACTATTAAAGGTAAAACAGAAGATAAAAAAGTTGTATTTGAAATATACGGAGTTTCTGATGGTCGAGTTGCTTCAACAAGTGAAGCTGTAGTTTCAGATGTTGTTGATTTTCCACCAACAAGATATGTTGCGACCACAACTAAAATCAGAAAGGATCCAGATTGTATGAATACTCCTCAGATAGGTTATACCGCAAAAATAATTCATGAGGTTATTTATCCAAACGGTGAAATAAAATCAGAAGACTTTGTTTCAAAGTATAAACCTTTACAGAGAGTGTGTTATTTCTACGCCACATCAACTACTGCTGTATATCACAATTATACTAATACAAATTAATTAGTTTATGTTTAAGTTGAAGTCTAATAAAAATCTAGAATTGAAAAAATCTAGAAATGGTTTAGGTGTTTTTACAAAAAAAGAGTATAAGGTTGGGGATACAATCCTTGAGATAAAGGGTCCGTTTATAGCTTGTGATGTAAATGACAATATAGATGAGGATGTAAGATCAAATGCTTTTAGATATGATAGCAATCTTTTTATTGATGCAAGTGGAGATTTTCCTTTCTATCTAAATCATTCATGTGTTCCAAATTCTAAAATAGTAAAAAAATTAAAAAAACTATACTTAGTTGCCATTAAAAATATCATAAAAGGTGAAGAACTATTTTTTGATTATTCTACTGTTATAGCTCGTGATGATATCTGGACTATGGATTGTAATTGTGGAGAGAGTTTATGTCGGGGTAGAGTGCAAAGATTTAATAAATTACCAAAAAGCAAGAAAGAATTTTACATAAAAAATAAAATAGTTCCAAATTTTATTTTAAATATATAAAAAGGTCCGCATCAAAGTGATACGAACCTTACGAGTCAGACAAGAGTCTGTCTCTTTCTTTTGAAATTAGTGCTAAAAGACCAACCCTTACTTTATCAATATTTTTGTTGCGAACAATGTAGACTGCGATTTCGGGATGATCCCAATGGAACTCTGCCGCAGCTGCTGACGTTCCTTTTATCTGAATTGGGATTATCCCAGCATCTGTTTCTACTTGGATATCGATGCCAGAGCGGTCCTCTTCCTTTGTTCCTTTCCTGGCTGAAATCAGCCACGATGGGAGTTTTTCAGGACTTTGCTGTAGTGCATGGAGAGCTACCAGCTCTCTAGATTGACCGACTAATAGAGCCTCGTCATCGAGGGTCCTATTTATTGCACCCCCGCTTGCGCGTTGCAGGTGAGGGGGTATTCTCAGGGACCTTTTGCGTACCCTGTATTTGCTTCTCATATTACCTCCTCTATGCAAAATAATACATTTTAGGCCTTTAGTCAAATAACTTTCAAAATTGATTTAGCTTGTTATAATCTGCCGTAATGGAAAAAGAGATAGAAATACTAAATAATGGGGGTGTTGGTATTATCCCAACTGATACACTTTATGGAATTGTTGGTAGAGCTCTAGATAAGGATGTAGTTTTACGAATTAAAAAATTAAAGAGAAGAAGTGAGGGCAAACCATTTATAATTTTAATTTCTAAAATTGAGGATTTAGATATATTAAAGATCGATTTAGATGATAAATCTAGAGATTTTCTTTTAAAGGTTTGGCCTGGGTCAGTTAGTGTTGTTTTGAAGTGTGATGATGAAAATTTTCACTATTTACACAACGGAATGAACTTGGCAATTCGTTGGCCAAAGAATGATTTAATTGAGTCTATTATTCAAGTTACTGGACCTTTGGTTGCTCCTTCCGCAAATCCAGAAGGGATGAAGCCTGCATCAAATATTAATGAAGCAAGAGAATATTTTGGTGACAGTGCGGATTTTTATTTAGATGGAGGAGTTTTAGATAGAGAACCGTCAACTCTTGTTTCAATAAAAGATGGTGAGATTGAAATTTTACGACAAGGAAGTGTGATTTTGAATTAATATAATTAATTTGTGTAGTAGATTGAATTTGTAGATTATGGGTATATAATTCAAATATGAATAAAAGTCTGATAAAACTACTGTCATTTTTTGCTGTACTTGCGGTTGTTTTTTCTGTAGCTGTGTGTACATATTTGGCTTTTGGAGAAATGACTATGTCTCACCAAGGTGAAATGGCTATGCTAAGGGGTCATTTTGAAATGGCACAATCTTTTCTAAATATAGTTATACCTATAAATATTATCTTAATCGTACTAGTATTTATTTGTGTTCTTTTTGGTTTCGATAATGTTAGTGATTTGTTGCTACACAATAGATTCTATTTTTATATATATAAAATAAAAGAAAGGTATAGGTTGGTATTTAGGT
>CAZKGG010000011.1:0-10879 GCA_964552385.1 uncultured Candidatus Saccharibacteria bacterium | reverse complement strand
TCTACCTTTGTCTGAAGGTGAGAGTGTGACATCTGTTTTGCCTATGCCAAAGGAGATCAAAAAAGAGACAAGTTCACTCATGATGGTGACAAAAGAAGGTGTGGCAAAGAAAGTTGCGACAGCATCATTCCATGATGTTCGTATATCTGGAATTATCGCTATAAAATTAGATGGTAAAGACGAGCTAGTCTCAGCTTCATTTACACATAACAAAGATACAGTTATCGTCGTTACAGAAAAAGGCCAGTCTATTCATTTCAAAGAAGGAGATATAAGAGAGATGGGGCGAACAGCTATGGGCGTGAGAGCTATAAAACTTGGAAAGGGTGACAAGGTGATTTCTGCAGAAACAGTTCCAAATACTATGAATAACGGTAGTCTTATGGTGATTTCTGCAAACGGATACGGTAAGTGTACTGACATAGATGAATACAAGATACAAAACCGAGGTGGAAGTGGTATAAAAACAGCAAATGTTACTCCAAAGACTGGTGTTATAATCTCCGCAAAAGTTTTTGCAGAAGGTGAGGGTGAGATAGTAGCTATTTCAAAGAAGTCTCAGGTTATACGTGTAGACGCAAAAGAGATTCCAGTACTAGGACGACAGACTCAGGGAGTGAGAATTATGAAACTGAGAGATGGGGACTCTATCGCATCACTCATTTGTCTATAGCGCTCGGGTCTTTTTACTCAATCTCAGCGTTGGAATTTCAAAAATTCTCGTCACCTTATGCTCGATAAGGCTCCTCGTATTTTCTCATTCCGCCTTGACCTTGAGCAAAAATCCTCCGAGCTAATTTTCAATCTGTTTAAAAAATCTCGTAAAACTATGATTTTCTAGCATCTACGGAAGCCATGAAGAGCTGAGTAGAAAGAAATTTTTCAGCAGAAAAATATTCTGTTGCTGGAAAATTATAGTTTGTAAGAGATTTTCATCCTGTTAACAAACACAATGCATTTAATTTTTTTTCGTATTACAATATAGAGAACAAAAACTATGTTCTCAGATCCTGTAAAAAATGTTGAACAATGTGGAATTCAGGCTGGTATGGAAATTGCTGATTTTGGTAGTGGATCAGGACATTATTCTCTGGCCGCAGCAAAAGCATTAATGTCTACAGGAAGGGTTTATGCAATAGATGTAAATAAAGATTTACTGACTAAGCTTAAAAACCATGCATCTCATGACGGAATGTACAACGTTGAAGTTATTTGGGGTGATATAGAGAAACCAAATGGCACAAAACTTCGAGATGGTTCAGTTGATTTTGTATTTTTGAGTAATATTTTGTTTCAATTGGATGATAAAGATATGGTTGTAAAAGAGACAAAAAGAGTTTTGAAACAAGGTGGTCGGGTATTAGTTGTCGATTGGTCTGATTCATTTGGTGGTATAGGACCAACACCAAAAATGGTGGTAAAGAAAGATAAAGCCATGGAGTTGTTTGAGAAAACAGGTTTTCATTTGGATAGAGAAATAAGTGCTGGAAGTCATCACTATGGTTTTATATACAAAAAAATGTAATTTAAAAATATGAGTAAATTTCAAATAGCCGTACTTTCAATATTTTCAGTCGCCATAGTATTTGGAGTGATTTTTTTTGCAACTTCTAAGGGTTCATCTACTTCAAACTCAGCGGATTTATTAGTGTGGGGGACAATATCTCCAGAAGCTTTTGATGTTGCATATAGGAGTTCAACTATATTTGAAAATAAGGCTGTACAAGTAAAATATGTAAAAAAAGATGATGCAGATTTTCAGCAAAATTTTGTTGAGGCACTAGCTGATGGAAAAGGGCCAGATATAGTGATTTTGAGAGATGATGTTGTTTATCAAAATAGAAACAAACTTTTCCCAATTCCTTATAAAAACTTCACAGCAAGAGATTTTAAAGACACTTTTATTGAAGAAGGTGAGTTGTTCTTAAATCAAGATGGCATTTTGGCAGTCCCAGTCATTGTTGATCCTCTTGTTATGTATTGGAATAGAGATATGTTTTCAAATGCTGTTATATCACAACCACCAAAGTATTGGGATGAAATAGTTTCAAGTGATAAAAACCCTTCAATTATTAGTAAGATTACTAAGAAAGATGATAATGCAAATATATTGCAAGCTACTATTGCACTAGGTGAATGGAGAAATATAGTAAACGCAAAAGAAATATTGGCTATGCTGTTTTTACAATCTGGAACTCCGATTACATCTAGAAATGGAAGTTCAGTGCAGAGTGCATTAAATAACAGTGCAATAAATACTATTTCACCTACTCAGCAAGCAATTAACTTTTATACACAATTTTCAAATCCAACTTCTCCTGCATATACATGGAATAGGTCACTTTCAAATTCGCTAAATATGTTTTTGGTTGGTAATTCATCAATATATTTAGGATTTGCTTCAGAGATATTTTCTATACGACAAAAGAACTCAAACTTAAATTATGATGTGACATACGTTCCGCAGATCCGTAATACATCTAAAAAAATTGTTTTTGGTCATATGTATACGTTATCTATTGTTAAACAATCTAAACAAATATCAGGAGCTTATAATTTAATTATGTCACTCATACAGCCTGCTCCAATAAAGGCGTTGGAAACTGTCACAAATCTTCCTCCTGTGAGGAGAGACTTGTTAGCTGATAGGCCGAGTGATGCGTATAGAGTTGTATTTTATGACTCAGCACTCATTTCGCACTCTTGGATTGACCCAAATCCAACAGCTTCAGCAAATACATTTAAAGATATGATAGAATCTGTTACTGGTGGAAAGAAGAGTGTTAATGAAGCTATCAATGAAGCTGACCGTGAATTAACAGAACAGCTCAAATAAAATGAATATGAATATAAAAAGACAAATTTTTTCTTTATTCTTACTAACTTTTATGTTATTGCCGTTTTTTTCCTTTGCTGCTGTAGTTGGTACTCCTACACAAAATGATCCAACTGGTGTAGTAGATACAACTGGAGGAGGTAAGGGTACAGGTCTAACATATGAGTGTAGTAGGGTAGTTGGTGGTATTACCATATATGGTGATTGTGGTTATGATGATTTGATTAGGGCAATAAAGAAATTTTTTGGTGTGGCTATACCTCTTGCTCTTGGTTTTTCTGTGGTTGTAATAGCCTATGCTGGTTATAATTATATGATATCAGGATCAAGTCCAGGCAAGAGAACAGAGGCTAATAATATGTTACAGAAAGTTGTTATTGGAATATTCTTTATGTTATCAGCTTGGGTAATAGTGACTTTGATCACAAACAGTTTACTTAAAACCGATGTTAATACACTTGTTCCATTAAAATAAAATTATGAAAAAATTTAAAACTATATACATTATTTTTATAAGTGTACTAATGTTGTCATTTCCTCATATGATTTTGGCAGCGGTAGTGGGAACACCTACAGATCAAACTCCTCCAGTTACTACAATAGGTGCTAAAATTGAGAATCCGTTCAAAGGGGGTGATGATTTGATGACACTCATCAGAACAATACTTAGTGATATAGTGATGCCAATCGCAGCTGTAGCTATTGTTTGCTGGATAATATGGGCAGGATTTCAGTTTGTTTTGGCTCAAGGTAAGCCAGGAGATATTGATAAAGCAAAAGAAAATTTACTTTGGTCACTAGTGGGTGCAGGAATACTTTTGGGTGCTGTCGGTATATCCGCCGTGGTAGAGGCAACCATAAAGGCATTAATTAAATAAATATTATGAGTATTTTATCAAAATCAAAACTTCAATACTCTGGATTATTTTTTCTTTTACCTATTATTGCAGGCGCATTTTCTTTAAAGGCTAGTACCTTTTCAGGTGTGGTTTATGAAATCCTTTCTGTTATTGGTCTAGCTATACCTCTTCTTTTTGCTCTATCATTTCTAGCTTTCTTTTGGGGTGTTTCAAAATTTATTCTAAACTCTGGTAGTGCTACTGAAATAGAAAAGGGGAAAAATTATATGATATGGGGAGTTTTAGCTTTATTTGTTCTTATTTCTATCAGAGCAATTATTGGTGTAGTTGTTTCCGATTTGGAATTTGGTGATCCAAAAGTTGTTCCTCTTTTACCAACAACAAGTAATCCTGGAGGGTTAAGTAATCAAAATTTTAGCTTACCGGCTGGGGTACCAGTACAAAATTAATAATATGAAAAAAACAAAAATAAATTTTAATATCATATATACATTAGCAATATTATTTCCAACTATTTCATTTGCAGCATTGAGTGGATTTAAATGTTTATTATCGGAAATTATTGGAATGATGAATTCATTTATTAGCTTGGTTTTTGCTTTAGCTATGCTTTTCTTTTTTTGGGGAGGGGCTCAGTTTATACTAAAAGATGCTGGTAATGATAAAACTAGAGAAGATGGTAAAAAGAAAATGCTTTGGGGTATTATTGCATTGTTTGTTATGTTTTCGATATACGGAATCTTAAAAATGGTTCAAAATCTAACAGGTATTTCTCGTTCAGGGTCATTCAATGGTCAATCTGGTGGATTTGTTACTTGTTTGGAAGATCCTACTCAAAATGGATGCAATACTAATAATTAACAGTCTTTAATATTTAGTTTTATCCACAACAATCTTGTTTTTTTCTATATTTGTATTAGAATTATAGGTATTAGTTATTAATAGTTAATTTAAAAAAATGAAGAAATTTATTTATCCTGCTTTAGCTTTCCTTCCAACACTTGCTTTTGCACAGAGTCTAGGAAATTTACCTGTTTTGGTTACCAGTATTAAGACTTTGATTAATAGTATATTGCCAGTTCTTTTGGCACTTGCTGTTCTTTACTTCTTCTGGGGTCTAGTAACATTTATAAGAGCTTCTGGTAGTGATCCAAAGGCTGCTGAACAAGGAAAGACTATTATGATTTGGGGAATAGTGGCATTGTTCGTTATGGTGTCTATATTTGGTATTTTGAACTGGTTAATTACTCTAACAGGACTTAACACAGGTACTGGCCCAACAGTTCCTCAAGTGAATTAGTTTTACTCATGGCATCATCATTATCTATCATTCCTTTTTTGGAGAGAGTTATTGATTTAATTATAAATCCAATTCTTCTCCTGATGTTTGCGCTTGCTTTCTTGTATACAGTTTATGGAGTGTTCAATTTTTTGAGATTGGATATGAGTGCAGCTGATAAATCAAGGAGTGAGGCAAGAGATGCAATAGTTTGGGGGATAGTGGGGATGATAATAATGTTCTCTGTTTTTGGTCTCATAAGATTTGTTATGGATACTATTGGTGTTAATGCTGGAGATATTAATTCTCCAGGTGCAGTAAAGATAATAAAGCAACAATAGTGTCGGTTATAACAAAATATAAAAGCGCGGTATCCCTTTCGGGGTACCGCGCTTTGCGTTACATTTTTTACCTACATCTGTACTCGAATTTTGCCGGAGTGTCTCCCTCCACGGTATGAAATCTGAATGAGTTTGCTGATACACTTTTGGTAACTGATGGCTCAGGATAAAGATCAAAGTCATCACCAATGTCTGGGCGAACCTTGACCGGTCTATCCGTTGTGCCAACACAGTTTAGTCTAACAGTAACAGGTTTACTCCAACCATTGATAGGAGCTTCGATAACCTCAACATTTTCGTTGTTGATGGCTAGTCGAGCTTTCTCGCACGTTGTCCATGCCTCGCAACCCTTTTCATCGTAGATGATTAAGGCCATCTTGAGGTTGTCATGGAAATTTTCGAGGTCGAGACCGAGCTCTTTTGCTCTGGCTCCCCAAGAAGCCTGATTAATCTGCATAAAGCCAAGATCGTCAGGGTTCTTACCTCGAAAAATAGTTCCATCAGGATTCTGGTGGATAAAGTTTGATTCGAGCTCCGCAATTTTCATGAGAAGCCCGGCAACCTGAACTGACTTTTCACTGTAGAAGTAGTCAACTGCCAACTTGTGGTTGGCATTTCTTACTCCAGAAGTAACAGACCTCATAGTAGTTACTGCCCTTCTCGTTTCCGATGAAGAAACAATGCTACTTGGGTCTTTTACTGAGGTGATAATACTATTTGCTGTGTCATACCCAAGAACATTGTTCATAAAGGCGATAACACACAAGATAGCAAGAACTCCTGCAACTCGACCCTTTGTTTTCGGGTTTGGTTTCATTGCAGTCATTGATACTGCGAAAAACAGATGCAGCACAATAGCTTGAAACCAGTGAGTTGTTACCTGTTTTCGGATTTCCTCCGTAGACATTGAGTAAAGCAAATAGTCAATCATCATCGCAATGACAATGATAGGAAGAATATTGTTTTCAGCCCAGTATGTTTTGTAAGCACTTTCTGGAGTTTTTTCAGCCTTCTCCTTTTCAGGATTAGGCTTTTCCTCCTTCTTTTCCTCTACCTTGCCTTTTTTATCCTTCTCTTCCACCTTCTTTGGTGGTGAAGGCTTCTTTGGCGGGTCTTTTCTTACTGTATGCGGCATTACTTTTTCCTATCCTTCCAGGTCACCTTTTGTGACCGACGTTTAGGGTTTGCATCAGTGTTGTTTTTTGTTTCTGGAGCTTTGGTATCCTTTGCTTTTTCAGCTTCAGGACTTGATGTTTGCGGTGTAGCTGTTTGCATGTTCTTGCTCACAGTCAATGCACCCAGAACACCACCAAAGATACTATCTCCAGGAATGATTACGGTTTTGTCGCCAAGCTCAGTGACCGTATTGGCTGAAATTGCAAATCGGCCTTCCGGCGTCCTAGCAACAGCAGCCATTTTCTCGGCGCCTTCGGCTCTTGCGAATAGCAGTTGTCTTTCTCTGTCAGCTTCTGCAACGCCGAGTTTGGTGATTTTTGTGGCTTTCGCCACAGAGGCCGTCACTGTTTCCTTGGCTTCCTCGATAGAAGCCGCAGCGGCACTGAGGGCTTTGTTGAACCGATGACTGAAACCAAACGTTTTGATGCGGACAAATGTTACATCCACACCCCAGTGCTCATCGTCTACGAATTTTTTCAGCTCAGCTTCAACTTCTTTGGCAATCACTACAAGCAAAAGCATTGCTTCTGCAAGGCTGATCCTCTGAAGTCTGCTAACTGCTCCACCCACGACCACGTCGTAGATGTTGCGTTCAGCATTTTCGATTGAGCCGACGTTTTCGTAGAACTTTTGAAAGCCGGTCCTGCCGTTTTTATCGGCATCTTTGATTTTGAAGCCATATGACAGCTCAACTTTCGCTGTCTGGCGCTTCAAGAAACTATCGTCTCTTTGGATTTCTCCAATGACTTCATCTGTTTCGCGACCTTTTTCATCTCGATTGTGGACCTTGAGGGTTTTTTCTCCCTCAGGTACAACCTTTTCCAAGAAAGTAACTCGGAGTGCCGGAGTTTTGCCTTCCGGTACAACTCCCGGCCCAGGTGAGCCATCTTTGTTCGGGGCGTTCGTGTCGCCATCATAGATGTCTTCAGGGGCTGCAGGGACATCAATTTCAATGACTTCCTTTGGCCCTTCGACGTAGTCCTCAAAGAAAAACCACAACAGGTGGAATCCCGGTTTGAGGTCGCTATGATACGCACCAAGCCGCAGTTTTCCAGCAACTTGGTTTGCCATGATTGTCACACTGCTAAGGTACACATAGTACACAGCAAGTGCGATAGGGAGAATTGAAAGCATCTTAACAAAAATATTTTCGTTGGCGAGTAAGTATGTTGTCACCATTCCGGTGACAAGAAAATACAGACCCACAATCATTTCAACCATTACTTCCTCCTTGAATTTCGATGTAGGTTTTCAAAGAACGGGCACATTAGATAGGGCTTAATGCCTGTTCTACCTGAACGGCATTCTATCACATAAAATACGAAAAGTCAAGTTTGTTACATAACAAAAAATGGCTTATTTCAAGGATATTCTCTGGATAACTTGGCATATTTTTCTGGTATTAAAATTCTACGAGCTGTATAATCTAAATATGAATTCTAAAGCACAGATTATAGCTACAATTGGTAAGTCGTCAGAAGATGTAGATATTATAAAAAAGATGGTTTTGTCTGGAATGGATATCGCAAGGTTTAATTTCTCTTGGGGCTCATTTGATGAAAAGAAAAAGTATATTGAATTAATCAGAAAGATTGAAATTGATACTCACAAGAAGGTTCCTATAATTGCTGATATACCCGGTCCACGTATTCAAAATCAGAATGGGCATACTTATGATTCCAGTAGTGTATCTTCACTGACAGAAAATGATAAAAATATAATAAAGTTTTGTGTAGACGAAAAGGTTGAGTTTATAGCTCAATCCTTTGTTGCAAATGCAAATGATGTTCTAAGTTGTAGACAAGTTATAAAAGATTTTGGAGGTAATCAAAAGATAATCGCAAAAATTGAAAGAAAATCTGCAGTTGAAAACCTAGATGAAATAATTCGTGTTGCAGATGCAATAATGGTAGCAAGAGGAGATTTGGGTAATGAAATAATGATTGAGGAGATTCCATTTGTTCAATCTGACATAATCAAAAAAAGTAAATCTTTTAACAAACCTGTGATAGTGGCAACACAGATGCTTTTGTCTATGAAAGAAAGTCCAGAACCAACACGTGCAGAAGTTTCAGATGTATCTTTGGCTATATCAGAAGGTGCAGATGCTGTCATGCTCTCAGATGAAACAGCTGCTGGTAAATATCCAGTCGAGTCAGTAGAAGTTATGGAAAAAATAATAAAAGAATCTGAACATCACTTATCGTCGAATTCTATATTTAATCCACTCAATACAGAGATAGAACAAAAGAAAAAAAATGGGAAACTTGTGTTAGTAAGACATCAAGAGTCAGAATGGAATAAGCTTGGACAGTGGACAGGGAGCAGAGATGTTCATTTAACTCCTAAAGGTTTTGAGGAGTCAGAACAAATCGGGGCTATGCTTCAGGACATTCGTTTTGATCAAGCTTTTGCCTCTATGCAAGTTCGTACTATAGAAACACTCTCATCGATTTTGAGTGTTTGTAATGCTGAAGGTAGTTTATCGAAAGAACATGTTTCTGCGTTAAATGAGCGCGATTATGGGGACTATACAGGCAAAAATAAGTGGGATATGGAAAAGATTATTGGTGAAGAAGAGTTTAATAAACTACGTAGAGGTTGGGACTATCCAGTACCGAATGGAGAAACTTTAAAAATGGTTTACGAGAGAGTTGTACCTTTTTATCTGGAAAGGATTTTGCCACTTTTGATAAGTGGGAAAAACGTATTAGTTGTTTCTCATGGAAATACCATACGAGCTTTAATGAAATATATTGAAAAGATTTCTGATGATGGTGTATCTGAGGTTGAAATGCTTTTTAGTGATGTTATTTTGTACGATGTAGATGAAGATGGCCATATGTTAAAAAAAGAAAAAAGATCATTGGAAACTTACAACAAATAATATGAAAAAAATATATATAACAAGAAATATTCCAGAAGTAGGTTTGAAAATGCTTAGAGATAAAGGTTTTGAATTGGATATATATCCGGAAGAACACGCTCCAAGTCATGAGGATTTACTCGAGAATTTAAAAAAAGCACAGTACGATGGAATAATATCTCTTTTGACTGACAAGGTTGATTCGACTGTTTTTGATGCATCACCAAGCACCAAAATAGTTGCAAATTACGCTACAGGTTTTAATAACATTGATATAGAAGAAGCAAAAAAGAGAGGTGTGGTGGTCACAAATACTCCTGGAGTTTCTGCTCTAGCAGTGGCAGAGCATACTGTGGCTCTTATGTTATCACTCACAACTAGATTGGTAGAAGGAGACTTGTTCATGAGAGAGGGGAAATTTAAAGGTTGGACTCCATATAATTTTGTTGGAACTGATTTAAGTGGAAAAACTATTGGTCTTGTTGGTGTTGGAAATATTGGTGGAAGAGTAGCACATATTCTCAAAGGTTTTGGTGTAAATATTATATATAACGACATTGCTAAAAATGAAAAAATAGAAAGTGATTGTGGAGCAGTTTACATTAGTGATGTGAATGAATTAATAAAATCAGCAGATATTGTAAGTCTACATGTGCCACTTATGGATTCTACAAGACACTTGATAAATGAAAGTCATTTAAAAATGATGAAACCAACTGCGTTTTTGATAAATACATCTAGAGGACCAGTTGTTGATGAGGTGGCTCTGGTTTCAGCTCTACAAAACAAAGTTATCGCAGGTGCAGGTCTAGATGTTTTTGAATTTGAGCCAAACCTATCAGACGGATTAAAAGATTTAACAAATGTTGTTTTAACTCCACACATAGCATCAGCTAGGGAGAGTGCTAGAAATGATATGGCAGTTCTTGCTGCACAAAGCATAATTGATTTCTTTGAAGGAATTGAGGTGAAGAATAGAGTGGTATAATAACTTGCTAGCTAAATATTTTATAAGTTTCATAATTGTACTATGTATATCGGGACTATTATATTAGGGTTTATTATTTATTTTGTTGTGGTTACTGGGTATTATTACAGCACATACAATAGGTGGTTTTATACACATATTGTTGGTAATCGCTGTTGTGATAGTTCTCATTAGAGTAATCAGGGGAGAAAAAGTCCTTTAGATTAAAACAAAAAACCACCTTAGGGTGGTTTTTTGTTTATGTGGGCAAGGGGAGACTCGAACTCCCAATCCGTGAGGAACTAGTTCCTAAGACTAGCGCGTATACCAATTCCGCCACTTGCCCAATTTGAAGACAATACACTATATACAATAAAATTTGAAGTGCCTGTGTCCTGGATAAATTTTTTCTCGTCAGAAAAAATTTTCTTCGGACCCTGACCTCGCGACAGTCTCTGTTGAGACTGTAAACCGCTCCGGTCTGCACATGTCCGAGATAATCTAAAATCATAAAGATTATCTCGGCGTCTGCACCCACCAGGGAGCGAACCAGG
>CAZKGG010000010.1:0-10926 GCA_964552385.1 uncultured Candidatus Saccharibacteria bacterium | reverse complement strand
GGTTTCTTTGTACTATGAACTTTCAATATTTCCTCTCTGTCTTTTCTATCTGGTAGGTCCAATGTAACTCTTCTATCAAATCTTCCCGGTCGTAGTAGTGCAGGATCCAAGACATCAGGTCTGTTTGTTGCAGCCATAACTATAACTTTTTCATTTGGTTCAAAACCATCCATTTCCACTAGTATCTGGTTTAGTGTTTGCTCTCTCTCATCATTTCCCCCACCAGCACCAACACCCCTAACTCTTCCTACTGCATCTATTTCATCTACGAAAATAATAGCTGGTGAATTTTTCTTTGCCATCATAAATAAATCTCTAACACGTGATGCACCGACACCAACAAACATCTCAACAAACTCTGAACCAGAAATGGAAAAGAACGCTACACCAGCTTCACCAGCCACTGCTCTAGCAAGCAAAGTCTTTCCAGTTCCTGGAGCACCCATAAGTAGAATTCCTTTTGGTATTCTCGCGCCAATATCCAAAAACTTTTTAGGATTACGTAGAAAATCAACTATCTCACTTAGTTCTTCTTTTGCCTCTCTTGCTCCAGCAACATCTTTAAAGGTTACTCTCTGTGACTTATCATTTGGGTCTATCATTCTAGCCTTTGACTGTCCAAATGTTAAAGCCTGCATTCCCGCGCCTTTTACTTGTCTTGTAATAAACCAAATAAATACAGCAATAAATAATATTGGAAAAATAATAGGTGAAAGATTTAGAATCCAATATCCAAATCCGTTCTCATTTTTAATATTTACATTTACAGCAGATATCTGCTCCTTTGTAACACCATAGTTTACTAGAGTCTGTGATAGAGCTTCACCATCTTCTTTCTTTGAAATCTTCTTTGGTCCTTCTTTGTACTCGATATCTAGTGCATCCCCTCTTACTGTTACAGCTTTTACAGTACCCGCCTTAATATCGGTAGATAGTTGTGAAATAGAAATTTGCTCTGTAGCTGTTCCTGTCCTTTTTGATATGAAGGAATAGACTGTAGACAATATGATAAAAATAAGCAACACAGACAAGATATAGCTTAAAATTGAGCTATTTTCTGGATCCTTACCTCCATCCTTCTTTTTAATTATTATCTTAGTCTTTTGCTGATTTTCGGGTGTATTCATAGTAGCCAAAGTATACACGAATTTAACCAAAATAAAAGTTAAAAAATATGATATAGTTGTACTCAAATATGTCGCTAATAACGAACAAAAAGGCTAGTTTTAATTATGAGATTGGTGAGAAATACTCAGCAGGTATTGAGCTTTTTGGTTATGAAGTAAAATCTATCCGTAAAGGCCAAGGCTCCCTAGACGGCGCATATGTCACTGTTCGTGGCGGTGAAGCTTTTCTATTGAACGCTTTTATTCCTCCATTTCAAGAAAAAAATACTCCAAAAGAATACGATCCGAACAGAAAAAGAAAACTACTTTTGACCAAAAAAGAGATAATGGAGCTTGGAAATATAGAGAAAACTAAAGGATTGACAATAGTGCCTATTTCAGTGTATAATAAAGGAAGAGTTTTGAAGGTAGATCTCGGCGTTGGAAAGGGAAAAAAGAAATTCGACAAAAGAGAAACTCTAAAAAAAGAAGACACTTTAAGACAAACAAGACGTGAGTTTATCGATAGATAAGTCTCTCCTTCCCTACTGTATTGTATGGAAATAAAATATAGAATGGGGATGACAGGCATAGACAAGTAAGTCCTTTGACAATGTGCACGACAGAACTGAAGTAATTCTTTAAACTGCTTCAAAGCATAGATGCTAAAAACACCTTTGCAAAAGCAATCCCATCTCCATTTATGGGGAATGGATTCGCTCTCGCTTTCGCTTAATCTTTTTAAAGACTAACCAAAGTGGCGGCTATTCCTCGAAGTCTGTTACAGGAAATAGTTGATATATCATCGGACTTGAGAACGTCTTAGTTTCGGGACGGCCTGACATAAAGAAAACTAAAATACAATTTGTTTTGTTGGCTTAAAGAATTGTATTTGAAAAAATAAAACCAACTACGTCGTGTAGAAACATTGCCAAAACTTATTTGCACCCGAGTTCAAATCTCGGCTTCTCCACAAATAATATAAAAGCCACCGATTGGTGGTTTTTATATTATAAAAAACTCGTCTCATAGTGAGACGAGTTTTAAAAATTATGAAAACATTTTTATGGCTTTTTCCAAATACACCTTTGCCATATCCCAATCAATCGGATCGAGAGCATTGCCACTTGGTCGTAGCCTCCCCTGTGCGTCGATACTGACTTCAGGAAATTCTTCCACGATTGGCCTTACCAGTTCCATAGTGTTTGGGCCAAGTCCCCCAGCAACACCAATACCAATTTTTGGAAAATGTTGTTTGATTAAACGAGCGTATGGAAGAAGAGCGTTAGCATCCATTCCAAGACCCTTCCCCATGCTTTTATCAAGAAGCACTCGATGGAACACACCTTCATAACTTTCAAGTTTCTTTACTACAGCTTCCGGATCATTATCTACTTCTTCCATAGCATTTTTTCCAACCTGGAGAATAACCTCGATTGGTATAAGGCTCTCTGTGAGCGCCTCTCCAATCTCTCTAGGATCTGGCCAGACCATATCTAGTTGAACAGCATCGAGTAAAAATCCTCCAAGTTTAATTGCACGAGTAAGGTCATTTGCAAAACCAACACTTCGATCATAATCAGCATAATGTAAACAATTATACACCTCTCGAGGTGATACAAAGATATCTGCAACAACATGATTCGGAGGAAAAGCATTAGACCATTTTGTCGGTATTCCATTCAAAGTTTTGTAACTCATCATCACACCAACATGAAGCCTTCTTTTGAATCTAGAATGAAAATTATTATTAAAAACGTTAACCATGTTCCAGACTTCTTCCTTCTTGGTAAAGTCTGTAATGCCAATGTACGGCACAACCACAGGCTCACCCTCTCTTTCTAGGTTATATATTACACATATTGGAGACCATAACAAGAACAAAAAAAACATCCCTTCGGATGTCTTTTTGTTTCTTAAAATAAGAGAAATTAAACTTTAAGATATGCTGGTTTTGTCAGCATAATTTTGTTAACTGTCCATGGGTGACAATTCCAACTTGCACTGTTTAGACCAGAACCCAAACTTGTTGGAGCAAGTAGATCTTTTGGAATAACTGTTGGAAAATCTGAAAGTGTCTTTGGTTGAGTAGCTGTACCAACTGACTTACCTTCTGTCCATTTATATAGGTAAACTCCATCATACAAAACTATATTTGAAGTTCCTCCAGTAGCAGTAGTTGTTCTAAATTCTGCTCTCATCTTTCCGTCTGAAAGATAAACTGTGTTTGTTGTTCTCTCAGTAGCAGAAACAACCTCGTAGTCACACTGATAATTTCCAACCTTTGGCAAAATATTCGTGAATGTTTCTGTCTTTACTGTCACTAACGGTTTAGATGTAGTTGTGTTTGTTTTCGCAGTATTTGTACCAGTTGTTTCACTTGTAGTTGTTGCTGTTTCGTTCAAACTAGGATTATTACCACTGTTTAAACTTATCATCCAAACTATTACCACCACAGCCACTATTGCTAGAGCTCCCCACAATATATTTTTATTCATATTTAAATTTAATTATTAATAGTCATCACCGATATATATAATTATATACGTCTAATGTCTAAAAACAATGTTTTATTCATATGTTATACTTACCACGAAATAAAATATGAAAAAAATAGTTCCAATAATACTAATCGTTTTAATAATCAGTGGAATTTGGTTTTACACTTCAAGTAAAAAAATCCCCGTAAATCCAGACATCTCTAGTTATAGAAATACTAATTTAGGAATATCTTTTAAGTATCCAAAAATACTTACAGTAAAAGGTAGCAACTCATCAATAACTATCCACCATGAGGTTCCGTTTGAACACCATGATTTTTGTGATTTCAAGGGTGAAGCAACTACAACTATTAAAAATTTAACTGATTTTAATGTTGAGTTACACATAGTTTCAAAGGGATTAGTAGATACTATGAAATCTGAGAGTCCTTATATACCCGAGGAAAACTTTTTGAATAATACAGTCGTTCCATCCCCTGGATTTATTGATCCAGTTTCATACGGAGATCTAAAAGGTTTTAGTATATTCGAAGGTGCTGAAGGTTGCGGTCACACAATATATTATTTAAGTATAAATAGTAACAAAACATTAGTTATAGTTAATGATTTTATTACTATTTTCTCAGGTGCAATAGATACAGAAAATATGGCAAAAGCTGAAGCTGTACCTGGTGTAATTAACAAAGCAAAAGCTGAGGAAATATTTAATAAAATAGTTATGACATTAGTAGCTTAATAAGGGTCTTAGACATTGCAAAATGCTATAAATATGCTATATTTTAGGGGCTTTTTATTATAAATTAAACTACTTAATATTTCACACGTAAGAATAAATAACCAAATAACTGCCCCAGAACTCCGTGTAATAATGGAAGACGGTGAAAACTTAGGGGTAATCTCCTTTAAAGAGGCCCTAGATAAAGCCAGAGAGTCCGGACTAGACCTGATAGAGATATCTCCAAAAGCCATCCCTCCAGTTGCAAAAATCATGGATTATGGTAAATTTCAGTATGCTGAAAACAAGAAGCTAAAGGTGGCAAAAGCCAAAGCTCACACTGTAGAGATAAAAAATATACAGGTAAAAGTGGGTACCGGAGAGCATGATCTTGAACTCAAAGCTAAAAAGGCTTCAGAGTGGCTAAAGGAAGGAAATCGCATAAAAATAGACCTATTTCTACCAGGTAGAACTAAGTATATGGATGTGAAGTTTCTAGAGGAGAGAATGGCTAGAGTGTTGAAACTCATAACTGAGGAGTACAAGATAGCCGATCCCGCTAAGAAATCACCTAAAGGACTGAGTGTGATAATAGAAAAAGCTTAAAAAACAAGAGAAAACATGAGCACAAAAACAAATAAATCATTCACAAAGAGACTTAAAGTCAGTAAAAATGGCAAGATTAAAGCTCGTGCAACAGGCCGAAACCACTTTAGAGCAAAAGAGTCTCGAAGAGCTCAGTTAGCATCTAACCGAGATGTTACTTTCAATATGAGCAATAAGGATATCGCTTTCTACATAAAGAAATAATTTAATATATAAAATAGACCAACATGACAAGAGTAAAGAAAGGAGTAAATGCACTAAAATCAAGACGAAATATTCTAAGACGAGTAAAGGGTTTTAGACATGGACGATCTACAAAAGAAAGACAGGCACAGGAAGCAATCTTCCATGCAGGAGCATCCGCATTTGCTCACCGAAAGGACAAGAAGGGTGATGCTAGAAATATGTGGAACGTAAAGATCTCATACGCTCTAAAGGAAATGGGAACTTCATACAGTAAAGTTATGGGAGGAAATAAGAAAGGAATCCGACTAGACCGAAAGATACTAGCAACACTAGCTGCTGAGAATCCAGAGACATTTGCAAAAGTAGTAGCCCTAGCTAAATAGAGCTTCCAAATTTGGCCAATTTCTTTGTCAGGGTTCAAAAAATAATCCTCACCGTACGGTATGTACGCCTCGAATTATTTTCCTTCCCTTCCTCGAACTTGTCTCAAATTTGAAACCTCTTAACAAAACCTCAAATCTCGAGGTTTTGTTTTAGTTTATAAGTATTTCCATGACTCAATAGCCCAAGATAGGACTGGGTTGTTTCTTTACTCTGGTTATTTTTCAAATTTTTAACCATCCTTCTCTTGGTCGACGTCCTCAAGACCCTATGTTTTGGAAAATGTATCCAGCCAAGAAAATCTACTCCTGAAGAAAATGTTTTTATAGAAACCTTATCTGGGTGCAGTTCAAGCAAAAGATTATCTCCCAAGAAAAATTTAATTTGTACCAGTAAATCCTCAAGATATTTTTTATCCTGACTCATCACAACAAAATCATCGGCATATCTAATATAGTATTTTACCTTTAACCTATGCTTCATATATTGATCAAACCAATCCATATAGATATTTACAAGTAACTGTGATGTGAGATTACCGAGTGGCAGTCCCTTTCCTTCTTTTACATCAAAACTCCGGACGACTCTTTCAAGCAACCACAGAGTATTTCTATCTAAATCATATAATCCAAGTATCTGCAAAAGTCTCTTTTGGTCAATGGAGGCGAAAAATTTTCTGACATCGCATTTCAGTACCCATAAAGTTTTAGTGTTATTTTGCGAGGCTTTGCGCGCAAAATAATCAAACCTATATATTGCCCTGTGAGTACCTTTCCATTTCCTGCACGAATACGAGTCATATATAAACTTTTTATCAAAATATGGGTATAAAATCCTATAGATAGCGTGGTGGAGTAACCGATCCCTTACGGTAGCTTTGTGAATATTTCTAGGTTTAGGATCGGAAATATTAAAAGCGTGATATAAACCATGAATATATGTTTTATTTTTTAAATCTTGATGTAAATTAAATATATTCTCGGATAAATGTACGGAAAACTCCATTACATCTTTTTTCTTTTTCTTTTCTTTTATAAACTCTTCCCATGCAAGAAATAAATTCTCCAATGAAACAACATCTTGGAAAAATTTATTTTGTGAACTCATGGTATATAATCTAAGTATATAAATAATTAGAACACAAAATGACGCCGAACGTCGCCCCCCCCGAGAAGCACCTAAAATTCTTCTTAAAGAAAAAGAGGCTTATAGATTCTGGATTACTCTGCACCGAGATTTTCCCAAAGTTGAGAGGTTTGGTATTGGGCAGAAAATTGAACAATCATTTTTAGATGTATTAGAGCTAACATTTGCATCTGTATACCTTACAACAGAACAAAAAATGCTCATGCTCTCTAAAACGATAGCAAAACTTGATAATCTAAAGTTTTTTATGCAACTTGCTTGGGAAGCCAAACTTATTCCAACAGAAAAATACACGAATATATCCAGAGACTTTGAGGATATAGGTAGACAGCTGGGCGGATGGAGAAAAGGCTTACAAAAGAAAACTTCTGCTACTGGAGCAGAAGAAAGATAATAGTTTCGAGAGAACACCTGGTTGCCATCATTCCACCTGTTCGGGTTCTCGACGGAGTTCGCGTTGACATTCCAACAACCGTCGTTCCAGTTCACGTTGACCGTCCGGAGCACACCAGCGTTATCATACATGGAGCCATCTATATCACCGTCCGCTAAATAATAACGGACTGAATTTTATTCTGGGCATCGAAGCCCACCAGTTTCATATACCAATTCTTATTCTTTTTTGAAGATACTTATCTCACTCTCGCACAAGGCTTGCCCAGCACGACTCTCAATATAAACATCCTAAAACCATGACATGAAAGTCGTAACCGCCATGTAACACATGATTTCTAAGTTATTATAACAAAATAATATAGTAAACTTAATTTGAAAATATAAAAACTGACCCCCGATCTGCCGAAGCAAACCGAGGGTCAAAGTGTCCAAGGGACAGATAGTCAGGCTTGCGTCGAGGCCAAAGGTTCCAAGGATTCGAGAGAATTGCGAGAGAACACCCGGTAGCCACCAGACCACCTGATCGGGCTCTCGACGGAGTCCGCGTGGACACGCCAACAACCGTCGCCCCAGAGCACGTTGACCGCCCGGAGCACACCAGCGCTATCTCTGATGTAGAAGATGTTGGCGTAGCCGTTGTTCAGAAGAACACCGTCTTCGCCGTTCTTCTGGTTCTCCATCAAGGAGAACATCTGCGACAGGGTGGTTTCGGCTTCCGCTTCGCCACCGAGCTCGACGATGATCGGACCGTCGATGGAGGACTGTCGGAGCCTGTGGTACTGGAGTGTCTGTTCCGTGATAGGGTCTTCCTGCTTCCCTTCACCTCTCAGGAACCACGATTTGAAGTTGTCGCCAAGGTGTCTGATCTTCACCGGCGCGTTGCGCTTGGTGTTGATCACGAACTTGTCCTTGGCGATGAACTTGCCGGTTGTCGCAGGAATGACCGTCCTCGAGACGAGCTCGAGGATCGACATCACCGGGATCGGCGCGGGCTTCGCCGGGGCCCTGAACTCGATCGGGCTGATGACAGCCTCTCCGTCGAGCACTCGACGGAGATTTTCGAGAAGCGCCGACGATTGCCCAAGTCGCGTCACATGCTTAGCAGTCAGACCCGCTGCTTCCATTGCGTCTGCGAGTTGGTGGGTCTGACCTTCCGAGTAAGAGGACATGTCCTCTTCTCCTTTCTGGGCTCATGAGCCCATGCTGGCTTCGCGATATGCGTTGCCACAGCAGAGAAAGGCCTTATTTTAAGCCACTTTCTGCTATAGCAAAACCCGCACTTTTACAAAGACCTGACTCTCAGTATTCTACACTTAATATAAAGACTAGTCAAGTAGGTATGGTTTTCCTCGCTCAGGATATATTGCATCAACATCTAGTTCATCTCTTAAACGTTGTGCTAAAAATGTAGATGATTTTGGCTCCCCCATTACTACAAAAACTTTCTTTACTGTCTTTGCTGTGTTTTCTACCATTCCCACTATTCCATCAGAGTCTTTATGCGAGGAGTAGCCAGATATCATTTCTATACGAGCTTTTACTGGTATCATTTGGCCCTTTATCTCTATCTCTGTTGGCTTATCTTGTATTCTCCGACCAAGAGTTCCAATAGCCTGGTAACCCATGAGAAGAACTGTACTCTTTGGATCTGGCAAAAACTGCATCTCATGCCACACCACTCGCCCACCGGACGACATGCCAGAACCAGCGATAACTATCTTTGGACTTTGCGCATGTTCTATTTCTTGCGAGTCTCTGGAACCATGTGTGATGGTCAATTTTGGAAAATTAAAAATATTGTCGCCTCCTTTTATTTCTTTCTGCACACCATCATTAAAGTCTTTTATATGTTGAGCGTATATGTTTGTTACTTTCTGGCCAAGTGGAGAGTCTAGATATATAGGGACGGACGGGATTTTCTTGTCCTCTACCAGGTTGTTTAACTCATACAGTATTACTTGAGTTCGTTCTATAGAAAAAGCCGGTATAACCAGAGTTCCTCCTTTTTGGATTGTATCGGAAACTATCTGTCTAAAACGAGCATCTCTTTCGTCTTTTGGTTCATGGTTTCTGTCACCATACACACTATCGACAATGAGATAGTCTGCGTCTGTTATGTCTTCTGTATCTTTGAGAAGGGGTGTTGGTGAGTTACCTGAGTCACCAGTGAAAACAATTTTCTTATCATTGTATTTGAACTCATACATAGACGAACCAAGTATGTGACCAGCGTCTTTCAAATAAACTGAAAAGTCCTCACCAATTTTAGTATCAACGTGGTATGGAATTGTTTTCCAAAGTGAGAAAGCCATATCTAGATCGGCCAAAGTATAAAGCGGTTCTTCAGACACTTTATCCTGTGGAGCATTTAGGCCTAGCTGCTTTGCATTCATCTCCATGACCTTTAAAGCATCTGTTAGCATCGGCGCAGCTATTTCTTTTGTCTCGGGTGTGGAGTAGATGGTCCCCCTAAACCCGTCTCTAACAATCTTGCCTACTCTCCCGATATGATCTAGGTGTGCATGTGTAATAAAAAGAAAATCAACAGATTTCACATCATAGTCAAAAGGTTTTTTGTTTTCTACAAAAGCATCTGGGGTTCCCTGTAGTAAACCACAATCAACTAGTATTTTTGTTTTGGAAGATTCCAAAAGAAAGTTAGCTCCAGTTACAGTTCCAACACCACCATAAAAAGTTATTTGCAAATCTTTCATTATTTTTTAATAAATTTAGTTGAGTAAATGCCAAATAAAATAGCTCCTAGCATATCCAAAGATAGATCAGTAAGAGTATCTGTTATATAAGCAAAACCTTCTTTGAACGTTGTCATATCAAAATATAATTCAAACAACTCCCACGCAATTCCAACAACCAAACCAGCCAGAGCCGATAATAAAATAATCTTTATTTTATTATCTAAAAATCTAGAAAAATAAATGCAGTACAAAACTGTTGCCATACCAATAACCCCTCCAGCAGAAAAATGCATAACCATATCAAACCACCAATAAATCCAGGTTAAATAAAGTTGGCTATCCAAAAAAGACATGACACCAATCGCAATCAACAAAATAAAAGCTTTTCTAAACAAACTTTTTTCTATCATAATTATTATTGTACCCCAAAAACTATCCGACTAAAACATCCCAAACTAAAAATCCAAATCTGGATGAAGTTCAAGGCGCAAACTTTGTTCGCGACCAAGCTGTACACGTGGTACTGCGCGTGGAGTGAACAAATTGAAGCAACGATGAAATTCGCCAGATTTGGATTTTTAGTTGGATCACAAACGATATTTCCCTACTGAAAATGTAGGTGGGTGCCCGCAGATGTACTCGTCAGAATCAAAAATAAATTAGACTCATCGTGGCACAAAAATATGAGGCTCCCTTAATGAACTTTAGGAGGAAAATATCATAAGTGACCCTACGACTATTATAACTCTGAATTTTTAGAGTGGAACTTGCAGAAATTTCAAAATAGGTTGGAATTATTCTAGAATACCGTCTAAGTTGATGTCATATAACATAGACTCCTGAATATGCCTATAATTAACGATTTCATTTGGTGAAAACCATATATTCACCTCTCTTTCATATTCATTTACATCATCAGTACAATGAACTATGTTTCTTACACTACCCCTACTATCAGCCTCTACTAATGAGTTTGAATCTATAGCAAAATCACCCCGTATAGTTCCAACATCAGATGAAAGTGGCTCTGTACTACCAACCAGTTTTTTAATAATAGAAACAGCTTGATTACCCTCCCAAACCATACACAACACCGGGCCACAAGTCATATATTTAACTGCCCCTCTTATAATGCCTTTTCCGTACTCCATAGCCTCTTTTTCTACTGGTAATCCGTGCTCTTTCATTCTCGC
>CAZKGG010000009.1:0-11424 GCA_964552385.1 uncultured Candidatus Saccharibacteria bacterium | reverse complement strand
GCGACCCCGTCTCGCGTTCGGTTTTGCTAAACCGAAGCCGCTCCGACCCTAAAGTAACCAGAAATAATCTTCGATTATTTCAATGTTACTTTAGCTCCTGCCTCCTCTAGAGACTTCTTCAAAGCCTCAGCATCCTCTTTCTTCATTCCATCCTTTAGCTTACTTGGAGCAGCATCAACTAGATCCTTTGCTTCTTTCAAACCTAAACCTAGTGCTTCCTTAACAATCTTGATAACTGCAATCTTTGTTGCACCACCATCTGTTAATTCAACGTTGAATGTTGACTTCTCCTCAGCACCTCCTGCTGCACCTCCAGCTGTTGGAGCTGCTACTGCAACTGCTGCTGCTGAAACACCGAACTTCTCTTCTAAGTGTTTTACTAGCTCGTGTAGATCTAGTACTGACATTTTTTCTATAGCCTCAACTACAGCTTTGAACTTTGCTGGAGTTTCAACCACTACTTTTGTTTCTTCCATATTTTTATAATTTAAATTTTAATTTTGTAATTTTTATAAATCAATTAAATTACTTCAGATGCTAGGCGCTGGAGATTTTGTGAGTGAGCCGTACTTTGACGTACGACGAACGAACAAAATTGAACAGCAACAACACAGATGAGGTGATTTTATTGATTTTTCTTTGCTATTTCACTCAATGCCATAACAAATCCCTGTATAGGTGAATTGATAAGGTTGACGAACTGAGCTTGTAGAGTTTTGAGTCCTGGGATTTGAGCCACAGAAATCATATCTTCCTTATTCATAAACTTACCCTCAAACACTCCCCCAAGAATTTGAATTTTTCCATCAAATTTCTTTTGGAATGTGTAAATCTCTCTAGCAGAATCCAATGGATCACTACTGTAAACTATTCCTGTTTCACCAGGCATATCAGGCAATGTGCCTTCAAAACCTGCTTCATTCAAAGCCTTCTTTGTCAGAGACTTTTTTGCAATAGTATATCCAACACCTTTTGTTCTTAGAGTCTTTCGAATCTCTGAACTTTCAGTTACTGGAAGAGCGTGAAAGTTTATAAATACAATTGAAGAAGAACCTGAAACTATACCTTTTAGCTTTTCAAGAATTTCTCCCTTCTTTGCTTTTGTAATTGCCATAATTGTATTTTTTGATAAATAAAAACCGACCTAAGGTCGAGATTGTTTCATATACGAGATATTCTCGTAATGAGTCTCGGGCGGAAATTAAGAGTTAAACTCACCACCTGTCTTTGACCTTACGTTTAGTACTCTACCCAAAAACACCAAAAGAGTCAAACATCTACGGAACTATAGAATTTATAACAGCTGAAGTGTTTTCTGCGCCAATTTCTCTTTGTGTTTGGTAGAGTCTAGCAGCTATTATCATTATGATACTTATAGATAAAATAGCGGCGAATCTTAGAAAGAATTTAAAGAAATCTTTATCAAAATATTTAGACATAATTATATTTTTTTCTTTGCGTCCAAGAGACTAGGATCATTTGGTATTTGTTTTAAACCTTCATCGAGTATTGCTGTAGCCTTTGCATTATCTTTGAATATTAATCTATAAACATCTGAGAGTTGTATATATAGGTATGCTTGTGTAGGAGCTCTGCTTATGGCTTTTTTGTAATAAACCTCTGCCATTGCGTTATCTTTTAAATAATACGCGTAGAGATTACCTAGGTTGCCCAAAGAAACTGAATCATTTGAAACATCTGAGGCATACTTCCAATACAAACTAGCTCCAGCATAATCTCCTACCATTTTATAGTTAGTTCCCAATAGTATCCAGTTACCAATATTTTTTGGATCATTTTTTAATTTAACTTGTAAACTACTTATACTGTCAGTTAGTATTTTTTTAGCTTCATCACTTAGATTTAATGCTTGGCTAAAAACTATAGGTCTCTTTAGATCAGGAATTGGTACTGATTTTGAACTCTCAACTGGAACTTCTGTAATAGTATAGTTTCCACCATTATTCTCTACACTAATACCAGTACCTGGAATATTTTTTGTTGTAGTCGAAGCATTATTATTTACATCAACAACTGGAGCTTCTCCTACTTTTGTAAACTTGATAACCAGTATAACCAAAATTCCGATAGTGATGAGTGATATAAGTATTTTGTGTGTCTTTGTTAACTGCATATACGACCATCTTAGCACAAAAAATGTTTTAATGAAATTAAAAATTTTGATGAAATTCGAGGCAAAAGTTTAAAATTTGAGGAGCTTTACTCTGACGTAAAGTGACGAAAATTTTAAACTTTTAACAAAGAAGCAACCTAAATTTCTTGAGCAAAGCGATTAGAAATTGGAAGTACTCTTGTGGTGTTCGCAAAATTTAGAATTTCATGTAACAAAAAACCGCCTTTCGGCGGTTTTTTGTTTTGTGCTTAGACTAAGCTAGTTTTATTTTCTTCCAGCGAACTGTTAGAAAGATAGAACTGAACTTAATTACTGAGCTCGGTTGAAGCTTAGACCAGATGATGGCAAGCCTACGATACCGTATCCGTTTGTCCAATCAACATGTGATGCATTAGATGTTGTTGTAGCATTTGGTGACCAAACTAGGTTAGCACCTGATGTAACAACTGCTGCTGATGTTCCCATGTTAGCTGCAAGTGATGGATATGCTGAATCTCCAGATAGAGTTGTGTTAACTGAGTAGGCTGTGCCTGATCCAGTAACAGTTCCTCTTAGCTCAAAGTAGTATGTTGAGCCAGCTGGGATGTTGATAACTGCAGAAGGTGTAATAGTTACTGCACCTGAAGCTCCAGGAGCTACGTTTGAAGTAGCTAGCTGGCCAGATGAGAATCCTGATATACCTGCTGAGTATGATGAATCAGTGTAACCGTATAGGTTAACAGCTGTCACTGTAGCAGAAGTTGTTGACATAGTGAACTTGAACTGATTTATACCAGCTCCGTGGTTCAATGCGTTTGCAGCAACTGTTACTTTGAATCTCATCAACTTACCGTCTGTAACTCCGTTTCCACTTAGAGTATCAACTGCGAATGTAGGAACTGAACTAAATAGTCTTGCTCCTGACACTGCTGATGAACCTGTTGCGTTGATTGTTGAACCTGAGTTAGCACCTGTAGCTTGTGTACCTGTACTATCTGATCCATTAAAGTCAACTGCAATTACGTCTCCCTGAACTCCAGTCTCACCTGTTCCAATGTTTCTGAAGTCAGCTTGGATAGTAAGATCCTTGTCTGCATCCTTAGGTAGAACAACAGATAATGCTGATGATGTCGCATATACTGATGTACCTGTGAATGTAGCTGTACCAACTTGTGTAGCACCATCCCAGATAGAAACCTGTACTAGGTCTGAAGCTGAAGATGAAGCTGTGTTAGTTAGTTTTAGACCAATCTTACTTAGTGTCATACTCTCGTTAGATGCTCGGAATCTTAGAACTCCGATAACATTACCAGTTGATCCTGCCGCTACAAGTTTGTATGAAGGACTTGATGGTGATGTTGAAACTACTAGAGCACTTGTTCCAACTGTCTGAGCTGTACCTGTTGTTGTTGATCCAGATGGTGTAACACTACTACTTGAAGTAACTCCTGTTGTAGAAATTGCTGTAATTTGAGCAGATGTTATGTTCCATGTGAATGCACCAGTCGCAGATGAAGCTACGTTACACTTTAGAGTCAAAGTCTTAACAGTTCCCTTTGGAACTACAAACTGTGAATCAAGTGTAAATGTTGGTGTAACTGATGTTGGGTTAACAACGTTTGAACCTGTGTTCAAAGCTGTTGATCCATCGTACAACTGACATGATGTCAATCCAGTGTAAGCAGAAGTTGTAAGAGCTAGTGTACTAAATCTTACATCCTCACCTGACTGAGTTGCGTCAAACTGGAAGTTAGCAAATGTAACTCCTTGTCCTCCTGCTACTATAGTCTGTGCTGCAGGTGTTGAAGCCTGAGTAACAGCTAGAGCTGCAGTCTTCACTGTCATTGTATTCATTGTGAATACAGATCCTAGTGATGTGATTGAGTTTCCAGTTGTCTGACCAGTTACGTTTGACCAATCAGATGTAGGTGTTGTTGAAGCAACGATAGTTGTTCCATTTGCAACTCCTGTAGGAATTTTACCCTTTAGAGTAAATGTCTTAACTCCGATTGGAAGTGTAATTGTGTCTGTGAATGTTACCTTTTGTGCAACACCACCTACGTTAACTGCATCTACTGGACCTGCTACTACTGCACCGTTTTGATCAACGAGTGATACGTTTGTCAAAAGGTATGAAGAAGCTGCAACGCCAGCACTGTAGTTAAAGTAGAATACTGAACTCTGAACAGATAGAGGTTCACCCTTTATATCTGTAGAGAATCCTCCTAGAACCTGGTTAGGAACGTTAACTGCGATGTTCTGAGCAGCTACAGAAGTTGCCTTCTGGATAGATGTAACTGAACCTGCAGAAACTGTAACCTTTGATCCATCGAAGAATGGAGTTCCACTTGTAAACTCAGATGTTGAGTCTGAAGCAGATCCGTTCTGGCTCTGAGTAGCAGTGATTCCGTATCCATAAGTAACACCTGATACATAGATATCAGTTGCCTTGTAGATATCAAACTTCACTGTTCTTCCAGCAGAACCTGATCCAACGATATCACCCTTGATGTAGATATCCTTTGCCATACCCTTGTCGATCAAAAGACCTCCAGAGAATAGAGCTGAGTAATACTTACCATCAGATGAAACTGTTGTGTCATACTCTGTACCATCTACTACGATCTTAACGTTAGCTAAGTCGTTTGATGATGCTGAACCTGACTGATTCCATCGTACTGACCAAAGTCGAACTTGTTCAGCTGAACCAGCTGTAAGTCGTACACCAGAGAACTTGTAACCAGTTGTACCGATTTCCTTTGTCTGTGATGATCCTGGGTCAAATGATGAAGATGTCATCGCTGCTGTTCCTAGTGTTAGGGAAGCATTGATTGTGTGCTGAGCTCCTGTGATAGGAAGTGATCCTGAAACTGATGCTGAAGTGTTAACTGCAACAACGTTTAGACCAGCAACCTGACCAGCGTATGAGCTAAGTGATGATGACATGTTACCTGCTATAGTAACTGTCTTTGAAGTACCAGCCTTAACAACGAAAGGTTCACCAACCATTGCCTGGTGGTTTGAGTTAAGTGTCTTTGCGATACCAATCTGTGTTCCGTCGCTGTTCAATAGAACAACTCCTGAGAATACAGCATCCTGTGCCAAACCTGATCGCTCTACTGTTATAGAGTTAACTGTCACATCAGATGATCCTGCTGTTAGGACAACTGTTGTGAAAGGAATTCTTGCTGCACTTTGTGGTGCAAGAGAATTTGCAGGTTGTGAACCAGCAGAAACTGATAGTGCACCTCCTGTAGGAAGTGTTGTACCAGGTGTTGTTGGTGTTGTAGAAACTGAACCACCCATTGAGTTAAGTTTAGCTCGAGTGATTGCACCTACGTAACCAGCAGCTGGTGAAATTCCATACTTAGTCTGGAACTTGATAACAGCAGCCTTTGTAGCTGGACCAAATGTAGATGTTTCCATTCCTGGAGAACCTGCACCTGATACTGCAACCTTTGTATCAGCACTCATGTTTAGAACCTTTTGTAGGTTCATAACATCTGTACCTTTACTTCCTACTGTTAAGTTTGTGTTAAACACGTAGCCAGTCGAAGATGATGAGCTACCTGTTGTCGCTGAAAGTTGTGCTTGCAATGATGAAATCGTTGCTAGCAAGCTGTTGATCTGTGCTTGTAGGTCTGATGCTGTATCAGCACTTGCTAGAGTTGGAGCAACGATGCTCAAAGCCATAGCAAAACCTACAAAACCAGCAGCCAACTTTGCAGTTCGTGATTTTGTTAAATTCATATATATGTTTTTAATAATGAAACAACTCTTTCTATTATTAATAATAAAATTTTAGATCGAGTTGTTGGAAACGATTAACTACTTAATAATTTTCCGATGTGGCTGTGTTTATGTTTGCAAACTTTCGTTTGCAAACATTTTCCACAGCCACATCTTCATACTAAATCTTTTACTCTATATTTCATTCATATCTCCACATGGTGGCGGAGCCGAATGTTTCGACACAAAGTAAAAGACTAGATGGTGATTTTGGACTGAGTTTCTAGAGTTTCGGAAATGTAGGGAATTAATCTGTACGGCAGAAGGCACGATAAAATATCGTGCTTGTAACTTGAAATCCATATTCAGTTTTCAAGGGGCTTACAGTTCTGAATAGACGCTAAAAATATCTGCATCTTACGTCTAGGACCTAAACCCTATACGTAAAACAAATTATATATTTTAGTGACTTGACTTTCAAATCTGTCCGTGTGGATAACTCCAATTTTTAAGCCCTATTCTGACGATTAGGAACTTAACAAACGAAAATTGACCACCAAGGCATTATTCCAAAAAACTACCCCAAAGTCAACCTAAACATCATTAATCCAAACTCAAGAATAGTAAATCAAAATCAGTTGAATATCTGTCCTTTATAACAGACAATATACAGAAAAATATCACAGATAAAAAATGTCCTTTAAACTAATGAGTACTTACTCCATCTTCTCTCCCCAGTTCTTTTCAAAACTCCTTTATCTATCAAAGATATAAGCTCACGTTGTATCGTTTTCTCGCTACAGTCTCTAATTACCAAGGCAATGTCTTTTATCGTTAAATCATTTTTCTTCTTCAAAAGATTCAAAATAATATTTTGTCTATTAGACTTCTTGAAACCGTCCTTTTCTGAAATTTTCGTATTGTCTTTGATAACCAAATTTTCATGTTGGTCATTTATTTGAGCATTCTGTGTGTGAGAAATTTGTTCATGATTTCTGTGATCAGGAACACTAAAAAAACTTTTTGAGATGTTCTCATGTGCTGGCACTTTCGTAGAAACAGGTGCATTGAATACCTCAGACAAATTATTGAATTCATGTTTAATAATTGAATGATTCATTTGTGATATTAAACCCGCACGATATGAAACTTCAAGCAATGAAACTAACTCTAAAATCCGTGACTTTATGTTATATGAAAAATCAGTAAGGCTTGAGTCTTTTATATCTTTATAACCCAATATAAAAGACACTAACTCTGAAGCTTTCTTACGCAAAGTCCACTTCATTGGCTCGGCATCAGAAAATAGATTAGTTATCATATAAATAGCGGACACAAGTTTCTCTGTCTTTTTAAATGCAAAAACAAAACTAGCATCCTTTTCAAAAAAACTAATAGGATCCTGTGTTTTATGAGCTAATTCAGTTGTATGTATTTTGTCTGCTTCCATAGCTTTATTTATAGCTGTATTTTAGATTTGTCTCTTATTGTCTTTATAGTTGTCCTTTCGTTGTCTTATATAATAACAGATGTCTTTAATATCGTCAAGTGGGTCCATTATACTCCAGTAAAAGACTTTAGGGCAAGTCTTTTAGCTCATTTTTTGAGGACAAACAATGTTATTTAATCCCCGTCAAAATCCCCTGTTTTTTAATCTAGAATATGGCTTAAAATTTAAACCAAAATAGGCAGATTATTTTCATTTATATAAACAATTAAATTTCATTGTATTAGAGGTGTTATCTGTTAAAATATACTCATCATGGCACGAAAAAAATCTAAAGAAGATAAGAAAGAAAAAAATAAAAAAGAAGCAGGGGAGTCGGATGTAATTGAAAGTTATTTAAAAGAAGAAACTGTTCGAGCTATAGTGGCCGTTGGGTTCTTTGTCTTGGCAGTTTTCTTGTTGATGTCTGCATTCAAAAAGGGTGGAATGGTAGGCGAAAAAGCATTTGAACTTTTCACATTTTTGTTCGGCATTGGGTACTATCTCCTACCCACAATTTTCTTTATTTTATGTGTTTCATTTTTCAGAACACTTCACAAGAGGCTGGCACTAACACACAGCATTGGTGGTCTACTATTTTTTATTTCTTCACTTTCTTTGGTAAATATTTCATTGCCAGGAAGGGGTGGAATAGTTGGAGGTTTTATATCTGAACCACTAATTGGAATGTTTGATACATATGCAACTGTTTTGATTTTGATTGCATTAACTGTGATATCCATACTGGTCATATTTGATGCTCCACTTCGATTCACTTTTCTAACTTCCCTATTCAAGAAAAAAGAAATTGAGGAAGGTACAGAAGATACTGGACCAGAACTACTCATAGCAAACGCTGAACAACTCACACCAGAAACAAACGCTATTAAAGAGACACCTAAACCAGAAGAAGATAAATCTGGAATGCTCAAAAAAATGTTGGGGGGTGAAGAAAAGAAAGACGAGTTTGGTATCAGTCCACTACTTTTGAACGGTAAGGAATTCGTGCCTCCACCACTATCACTCCTTGAAAAAGATAAGGGTAAGCCTGGGGTTGGAGATATCAAAGCAAACTCAAACATTATAAAGAGAACCCTACAGAACTTTGGCATTAATGTTGAAATGGATGAAATATCTATTGGGCCATCAATCACTAGATACGCACTGAAGCCAGCTGAGGGTATAAAACTTTCTAGAATAGTTGGTCTACAAAACGACCTTTCACTAGCCCTGGCTGCCCACCCTATTCGTATCGAAGCACCTATCCCAGGAAAGTCTCTAGTTGGTATAGAAATACCGAACAGTACAAAAACAACTGTTGGCCTCGGTTCCCTACTATCCTCACCAGAGTTTCAGGATTCAGATAAACCCCTACTTATGTGCCTTGGTAAAGGAATATCTGGAATGTCATACTTTGGAAATCTAGCAAAAGCTCCTCACCTTCTTATCGCAGGAGCAACAGGATCTGGTAAGTCAGTAACAATACACACTGTTATAACATCACTACTATACAGAAACTCACCAGACAACCTAAAGTTCATCATGGTGGACCCAAAGAGAGTTGAACTCACACTATATAATAAGATACCTCACCTTCTAACTCCTGTTATTACTGAAGCAAAGAAAGCCATACTAGCTCTAAAATGGGCTGCAAAGGAGATGGATCGCCGATATGATGTGCTACAGGAACACTCTCTACAAAATATTTCTTCATATCACAAGAATGTTGTAGAGCCAGAAATAAAGAGAAGAAAATCAAGCAAGGTTAATCCTGATGAGAAGCCTATAGAGACAATGCCATATATAGTCATCATTATCGACGAGCTTGCTGATATTATGCAGGCTTATCCTAGAGAGCTTGAAGCTGGTATCGTAAGACTAGCTCAAATGAGTCGTGCAGTTGGAATACACCTCATACTTTCTACTCAGAGACCATCAGTAAATGTTATTACAGGTCTCATCAAAGCTAACATCCCTTCACGTATAGCTCTACAGGTGGCATCCCAAATAGACTCACGAACTATCCTAGATATGGCAGGAGCTGAGAAACTGTTGGGAGCTGGAGATATGCTTTACCTATCTGGAGAAATGTCTCAGCCTCAACGTATACAGTCAGCCTTTATTACAGAAGATGAAACAAAGGCAATAGTTAAATACCTCATAGATAGTTATGCAAATGAAATACCGAGTGAAATAAACCTATCTGGAGATGTTCAAAAGAACAACATATTTGAAGCAACCCTAGAGGATGAAAAGATTGAAGATGAGGACGATCTATATGAGGAAGCGAGACATACAGTTATTGAAGCAGGTAAAGCATCAACATCATATCTACAGAGAAAGCTAGGTGTTGGATATGCTAGAGCAGCCAGACTTATAGACATGCTAGAAGAAAAAGGTGTCATTGGACCAGGTTCAGGAGCAAAGCCTCGCGAAATACTTGATGCTGGAGGAATGAGCTCAAATAATAATTCTGAACCAGAAAACCCTGCTTTCTAATTTATATTAATGAACCGAAACGCCATATCTATTGTTAGAACCTCTTCACTGGTACTACTTATTATAGTATTAATAGGCTATTCCATATTTCAGGCTCAAAAACTAATACGTGGACCTATTGTAGACATATATACACCTCAAAATGGTGCAACCTATAGCCAAACTCTTATAGAAGTTACAGGGCGAGCTCAAAATATAGCCTACCTAAATCTAAATGATAGACCCATATTTACAGACAAAAATGGTAACTTTAGCGAGAAATTGCTCCTCTCCCCTGGCTATAATATAATTAAGCTAGATGCTCGCGATAAGTTTAAGAATTACACAGAGAAGAGACTCGAAATAATTCTGAAGGAATATTAACAATATAAAATTTCGTTGAGTCGTGTCTTTTTTTGAGGCCCCGCAGGCGACGGCCGAGGATTCGAGAGATTTTTCAGTAGAAAAATCGCGTACTCAAAAAAAGATATGACGAGAAAGAAATTTTTTAATTAAATACTTGAGTATGAAGAAAAAAACAGAAAAAGAACCAAAGAATGAAATGGGTAAAGTAAATGTAGAAAATACTCTACGCGAGATTCGAACTAAATTTGGAGACGATTCCATAATGATGCTTGGTGACAAGCCTCATGTTGATGTAGACAGCATCTCAACTGGATCTATTGGTCTCGATGCAGCCCTTGGTGTTGGCGGGCTACCTCGTGGAAGAATAATAGAAGTGTTCGGACCAGAGTCATCTGGAAAGACTACCCTCACCCTACATGTTATTGCAGAAGCTCAAAAGAAAAATGGTATCTGCGCGTTTATCGATGCAGAGCATTCAATGGATCCTGAGTACGCAAAGAGGCTTGGTGTAAATATAGACCAACTACTTATTTCACAACCAGACAACGGCGAACAAGCACTCGAGATCGTTGATTCCCTAGTTCGATCTGGTAAGCTAGATGTTATCGTTATCGACTCTGTTGCAGCCCTTACCCCAAAGGATGAGATCGAAGGAGACATGGGAGCTCATCATGTTGGAAAGCAGGCACGGCTAATGTCACAAGCCCTACGAAAACTAACTGCTATTGTGGCGAAATCAAAAACTATAGTTATTTTCATAAACCAGATCCGAATGCAGATCGGTGTTATGTTCGGTAACCCAGAAACAACTCCGGGTGGAAAGGCTCTAAAGTTCTACACTAGTGTACGTATCGATATCCGCCGAATCGCTCAAATAAAGAAAGGTGAAGAAATTATGGGAGGACGTATCAGAGTAAAGGTGGTAAAAAACAAAGTCGCTGCTCCATTCAAACAAACAGAGTTCGATCTTATGTACAACGAAGGTATTTCTCGCGAGGGTGAGCTTATTGCTCTTGGCGAAAAGATGGGTGTTATCACAAAATCTGGAACTTCATACTCATATGGTGAAGAAAAACTAGGCCGAGGCTATGACGCAACTCGCCAATTCCTAAAGGATAAATTAAATAAAAAAATAGCAGAGAGTATTCTAAAAGATATCCGTACAGGACTTTCTAAAAACGGTGGGTCTGTTGTGGCTGTTAGTGGCGAAGAGAGTTCCGGTTCAGAAGAATAATCTTAAAGTAAAAAGCCG
>CAZKGG010000008.1:3628-11652 GCA_964552385.1 uncultured Candidatus Saccharibacteria bacterium | reverse complement strand
CGAAAACTTTTTCCGTTTAGGGATAAGTGCGTACCAGCATCAGAGTTAAAACCAACACAAAAGCCAAAACCTTGTTTCAATAGACAGATTGGTTTATGCCCAGGGGTTTGTACTGGTGAGATAACGCAAGAGCCGTATGCCGAGCAAATAAAAAATATCATCCTATTTTTTGAGGGTAACAAGAAGAAATTGATGAAGAGTCTGGAAAAACAGATGAAAGCTTTTGCTAAAACAAAAGAATTTGAAAAGGCGGAAAAAGTAAAGAAAACTATTTTTACTTTAAATCATATTCAAGATATTTCTCTAATAAAAGAAGAAGTCAAAACTGGAGACGTAAAATCTAACTCATTTAGAATTGAAAGTTATGATATAGCACATATGTCTGGTCAAAATGTTGTTGGTGTAATGACAGTAGTCGAAGATGGTGAAGTAAAACTAAGTGACTATAGGAAATTTAAAATAAAGGATAATCCAGGTGTAAATGATACAAAAGCATTGAGTGAGGTTTTATCTAGGAGACTTGCACATATTGAGTGGAGATTTCCAGATTTGATAGTTATTGATGGCGGAGTAGCCCAGAAAAATGTTGCTCAAAAGATACTTAAAGAGAATGCTTTAGACATTCCAGTCGTCTCTGTTGTAAAAGATGAAAGGCATAAACCAAGGGAGATATTGGGGGACAAGATATGGCTAAAATTCGAGAGAGAAATACTGTTATCAAACGCTGAGGCTCATAGATATGGTATAGCTTTTCATAAAAAACTCAGAGGTAAGATTGTTTAAAACTTTGACCAAATAAACGCTTTAGATTAAACTCTTTTGTTGGAGCCTAATCAAAGGCAAGGAGGTTGTTGATGATTGAGATCAATATTCTTGCAGGACCGGTTTGTTCTGGTAAAGGTGAACTCGTGAAGAAGCTTCAAGGTATCGTGATCTCGTCATCCGACTTGATCACTGCTGACAAGGCGAGAATGTCGCCAGAAGAAAAAGCTTCTGTCGAATCTACCATTGGATCTGGAAATCTCTACGACGATGAGAAAATGATTTTCCTCGTCGAGAATAGGTTGAAAGAAGTCGAGAGGAATTCCAGAGTTATTATGGATGGATTCCCTCGTACTGTGCCTCAGGCGAGGTACATCATTGAGTCCCTCATCAAAACTGGGCGTTTTACCTTGGGGAATATCATGTCCCTTGAGGTTAGCTTTGAAACTTGCAAGGCTCGTTTGGAAGATCGCATGGAGAAGGAGCGCAACGGGCTCATTCCCACACGTTCTGACAGCAACTTTGCAGTTTTCAAGAAGCGTTTCGAGCAGCACCAGCAGGTGTGGCCTCCGGTGATGAAATACTTTACTGAAGTTGCAAAGGTGAAGGTGGATCTTATCGACGCAGAAAAGGATCGGGCTGGCGTTTATCTTCAGGCCGAAAAGATTCTTCGTCGACGTTCATTTGTTGGTATTGTGTAGTAAACACGAGACGGGCTGTCAAACAGTCCGTCTCTTTTGTTATATAGTTTTCCACATTGCGCGCATTGGGATAGTTTTGTATATTGAGAACTTGTGAGTATGTTTCAGTAATTGTTTTTATTTACTCACAATGATGTTCTTTCGACTTCTAGCTAGAGTCAAAACTGGGGACCCAAGCGGGTCCAACACTTCTCAACTCGAACACTCACGAGACTATCACACTCGTTGAGTGTTTTTGCGACCTAAATTTCTTGAGCGAAGCGATTAGAAATTGGAAGTACTCGAGCAACTCATATTATTTTTCAAATAATATGAGTGCGTGTGGTGTATATATAAATCAATAATTTGCTATAATAAATCAAATGTCATTAGTTGGTCTAAAAAATGGTTTACGAATAGGAGTATTAAGAGGGGGTAATTCCACAGGGTATACTGATTCTTTGGAAACAGGAAACTTTGTTATACAAAATTTATCTGAAACGCATAAACCTATTGATATATTTATCTCAAGTGATGGAACATGGCACATGCAGGGTGTCCCAAAGACTCCTGAAAATATTTTTAAACATTTAGATGTTGTGTATAACGGTCTACATGGAACATATGGTGAGGATGGAGGAGTTCAAGAAATTTTAAATCATCATGGTGTTAGATATACGGGTTCAGACAGATATCCTTCTGGTATCGTGATGAACCGATGGTTAATGAAAGAACATCTAAAGCCACTTGGCATAAAAACTCCTGTTGCTATTTTAGTTAGACAAAATGATTCAATAAATAAGAAGGCAAAAGAAATATGGAACTCTATACCAACACCTCTAGTCATAAAACCAGCAAAAGGAGGTTACTCGTTTGGATATTACAAAGCTGATTTCTATCAGGAGTTATTAGTTGCATTAGAAGAGATTTTGTCAAAAAATGACAGTGCTATAGTAGAGGAGCACATAACAGGAACTAGGGCATCATCTGGCGTTATAGAGGGTTTTAGGGGGCTAGATTACTATACTCTGGCACCTGTAGAGTTAGACAAAAATGATAATCCAGCGTATCCAACTAGATTTACTGATGAGGAGAAAATTGAAATTCAAAATATTGCAAAAAAAATCCATAAAGGATTAGGTTTGAGACATTATTCAGTAGCAGATTTTATTGTCACACCTAGGAGGGGAATCTATGTATTAGAAGTTAATACGCAACCAAAGTTGGGTAATAAATCCGTAATAAGAAGATCACTTGAGGCTGTTGGTGTTAGTATAAAAGATTTTATTCACCATACTATAAACCTGGCTCTGAATCGAAAATAGTATTTTCTTCTAAACCTATACTTTTTAAAACCTCCATTTCTTTTGGAATGTCAGTAAAATAAAAAGCATCAGCACTGCTTCTATGAAATACACTCACACCTGTATCAGTTGATTTTATGTAATAAGAAAGTGGATCTGTGAAAAGAGTTTCTTTTATAGATTCAAAAGCTTCGTCGTATCCAGCTTCAATATCAGCTTGTTCTAATTTTGACTGCATTCCATGAGTGCCTTTAGTTTCTATTTCGATTGACGGTTTTATTGGGTTTTCATTAGACATTCAAATATTATACATTTAAATTGTGAATAATAAAAAAGCCCCGATATGACGAATCATATCGGGGGAGCAAAGACTACTTTGATTTCTGGGACTTATTGATAAAGTATCTCACAGGGTTTCTGTCCTCTCCGTGAGTGTACTCCTGAGCCGTAACCAGTCTCAATGGCACTCTCAAATTTTTGTTCTGACCGTCTGTGAGAGGCACCATGCAAACAATATTTTCTCGTGATGTTTTGTCGATCCTTTCAACCTCAACGTATTCACTTGTTGGGTTGCCATCGACAAAATCTTCACCACTCAAAAAACCTCTTACTGAAACCTTGAGGAGAATCACACCTTCTTTTACTTTTTCAGGTGTGACAATCGAATAGTTTTCAGAATGATGGTCGCAAACTTCTTCAATCAAGTCGCTGAGTGAAAACACTAGGCAACCTCTTTCTTTACAAAGTATCTTGTGTCCGATGAGTAATTGCCTTTCGGAGTGTATCCATCTCTCAGGAACTCTTCCATCGGAACAAAAATCTCAACATTTTCATTTGTCCCAACGCAGGTGTAGTACACCATAGTTGTTTCATGGAGCAGCTTGTGAACTCTGGTAGGCGGATCGAGCAGTTTGATAACTGTTGTTCCGGCTTGACCAAACTTTTCCATAGATCTTCCGTACACAGAGAATCTCAGCACATCAACCATGATTACTTCAGCACCAGCAACAATATCCTCGATTGTTACTGGTCTGTAATTGAGCTCGTCCATTTTTTGTCGAACAACTGAAAGCTCCTTGACGAAGTTTCTCATTTGTCCCAACGGCATTCCGCCCTCCTTTGGACTCTTTGCAAAATATTGATGTAGATACAGTCTTTTGTCAAATTTGTTTCTTTGGTAGTGGAATAAAAGCACTGACTCTTCTTTTGTACTCTGCAAAGTCAGGATGGTTTGCCATATTTTTTTCGAGAAGTGGTATTCCTGATACTTTCAGTATCAAAAAAGTTATTATGAGTGGACCGATAACAGCAAATATACCGTTTGTTACTGATAGGGAAATCAACCAGATGCCCCACCATTGAGTTACCTCCCCAAAATAATTTGGATGGCGTGTGTATTCCCATAGTCCGCTTTGCATTAACTTGCCTTTATTTGCAGGATCTTTGATGAATCTAGCTAGTTGTGCGTCTCCAACGGATTCAAAATAGAAGCCAAAAAGCCACACCATAATACCGATTAGATCGAGTATTCCTAGAGATGATCCAAAGTTTTTATTGATTATGAGTACAGGCAAAACGATAAGGAAAAGTAGAGTTCCTTGTAAAATATAAATTTGAAGGTATGAGCGCAGATAAAACCACTTACCCCAATCATTTCTCCAAGTTTGATATCTAGGATCTTCTGGTTTATTTTTGTTTCTACTGTAAATATGTGAAGCAAGTCGTAAGCCCCAAATACTGACTAAAATGCATACTACTAAACCACGTAATCCACCAGAACCTAGAAAATAATAAGAAGTCCATGATAGGAACACAAAACCTAGGCCCCAAGCTACATCTGCAACATCATTTCTTTTTTTAAGTAGAGAAATAATGAACCATAAATTCATATATACAAACAAGATTACAGCAAGATTTAGGTAGTAACTCATGATTAGATTTTATTTGCTATAAAATAAGTGACACTAGAAACAGAAGCGGCGAGTACAGCTCCCCATATCAAATCAACTATAGTTACTAGTAGTGGCCAGTCTTTAGCTACTGCCAAGTTCGTTAAATCATAAGTTGCGTAACAAACAAAACCGAAGAGGGCGCCAAATAGTAGTGCGTGTGACAGAGAACCCTTCTCCATTGCTGGTGTTATAACAAATACCACGAGACCAGATATGAAGATTAAATAAAAAATAATTGCAGCAACCCAGTTAACATCAGTTTTCATCAGTGTGCCGATTTGGCCTCGATAAAAATTTTTTGCAACTAGACCTAGCCAAATCATATCGATAGTAAAAAATACAGGAAGTGCTATAGCGTAAAGTTTTGTAAACATTTTTTTATTGATTTGTGATTATTTATAATAAAAGTACTTGATCGCACTAACAATATTTTAGCATTTAATGATGGAAAGGGAATTGATGGGGGGAGATTTGATCGAGTTCTTTCCTTATGGAAACAGTACACCTGTTCTATTTTTTACTTTATAAACTCGTAAAAGATCTAACAATACTAGAATCTTATTTATAAGTTTAAACACCGCTGGGCAAACCATACGGTGTTTTGTTTAGAGTGACTTGAAAAGATGGGTCTTTCTTAGTTATTCAATCACGTTCTGTGCCTCTTCTGCATCAGAGAACATTACAAAATGTCCTGGAGGCAAATTGAGAAGTTCAAAGACTCTGTGGTCTTTGTGGTCGTAGCTCATGATTGATGGCTCAGCCACCAAAATGAAACTACCCTCACTAGCCACAAAAGCTCTTGCCATCAGACTACTGTTCTTTTCTCCAGCTCGACGATATACCAGAACTTCTCGATCAGTTTTCTTGAGTTTATCTTTTGAGCTCACAGCTTCTTCCTCCTCGTAATAAAATATAGCCATAATTAGAAGTTGTCAATATTTTTGGACCCGACAGGAGTCTCGGTCGTTACACGACCAGTATCCCAATTGGATTTTTTAATTCACTGCGTTTTTAAAAAATCTCAATCGGGCTTCGAGTCCTGACACGAGTAGACCCCGCTACTCGTTTCGAGGTCACAAAAACCACCTTACGGTGGTTTGTTGTGGACCCGACAGGACTCGAACCTGCCACCCCATCATTGCAAATGATGTGCTCTACCAGATGAGCTACGGGCCCAAATATTAAATTATCAAACTTATCCTTAGAACCCATAGAATCATTTGCTCAAATGATGTGGCTGTTAACCTTGTTGCTACGCAACTGCCAGATGAGCTACGGGCCCAGTAGAAAATAGAATATCAAATTAATTGAAATAGGACAAGATGCTATTTAACACACCCTATTGACAAGTGCCATTTTTAACGTATATTTCAAAGTGGAAGGAGGTATTGTGACCGAACAATGGCGTAAGGATGCGCTCATCAAAAAGATAAGGCAGGTTCTATCAGAAGGGAAAAATATTGCAGTTATGGGTTGGAAAGCCTCAAATCATGGTGACGAAACCAGAAGGTTTGAGGAAACTGGTAGAATCGTTTTTTACCAGAATCCACCTACTAAAGTAGGACCAACTGTAGGCCTAGTAGTCTTTGTTAGATTCAAAAAGCATTCGATTCCATCAGGAATCAAACGTAATGCTGAAATTCAACCCGGCCACATCCCAAACAACCAGTTGAAAAGCATACTTTTGGCTTGTGAAGATCTTATCGTCAGTACACGTACTGATTCAGTTATTGAAGATATTACGAGCGTTGCTCCTGTAGCCCAAAAGGAACAGGTAGTGACACGAGAAACTTCAGTTACTGTTCCAGAAATTGTTCCTGAGCCAGAAGCAGAAGCTGAAACTTCTGAACCAATCACAGAGGAGAATGAACAGATGTTGGAACACAAGGATGAAATGCAATTATCCGAAAAGGTTGAAAAGCCGGACTACGATAAGTTTGTTCGTCTATTCATGGCGAAAGCCAATGAAGAAAACGGGTTTGTTGGAAAAAACAATCTTGGTGACATTCGCCGTGTATGTGGGTTGGTGAATGTTTCAAATGGTGACCTGGTAAAGTCCAACTGGCTTGTTGCAATTGTTGGAGACGGTAAAACCAATGTTGGTCAGTACAAGGCATCAGAAAAAATGATCGCCCGCTCAGTTGAGTTGGCTGCTGAGGAAAACAAGGTGGCTATCAAGCCGACCGATCCTCTGTATGCTGTTTATGCATTGATCAATAGTGAAGAAAAACTCCGTGCTCGCAAGACGATGGCGTTGCAAGAAATGGACGATAAGCGACGAGAAGTTGATGAGATCGACGCAACTCTCGTAAAAATTAAGCAAGCAAAGGAAACTTTGCAAAATCTTGCCTCACTAGTTCAGTAAAAAAATTTAAAGCCCCGGGCTAACATAGCCGGGGCTTTTTCTTTTTAATCCACAGAAAATTTGCAAAGAAAATATTTTATCGTTAAAGTATTAGTACAACTTAATAGTTGTTATCAAGAGTATGGCGAGAGCAACTGGCTCAACGACCCATCGGCAACCCTCAGAGATGAGTAGGTGCTAAATCCAGCCAAATAGCGAAAGCTATTATGGAAAGATGAGACTAGTCCTCTACATCTTTCCTCTTTATGAGGAATTTTTTAATTTAAGTCGGGTCTAAAAAATAAAAACCTGACTATTGTGTATGAAAAAAACAGCAGAATTTGTTAGTCCTAAACATCCAGATAAGATCTGTGATTTTATCGCGGACAGTATTTTGGATGCCTATTTAGAAAACGATAAAAATAGTCGTACGGCTATAGAGGTGATGGGTGGTCACAAACTAGTTACAATAAACGGAGAAGTTACTTCAAAATCAACACCAAACATCGAGGAAATTGTAAAAAACATAGTTGGAAGTGACTACAGAATAATCTCAAACATTGTTTTACAGAGTCCTGAGATAGCCCAAGGGGTTGATACTGGTGGTGCGGGTGATCAAGGCATCATGAAAGGATACGCAACGAGCGAAACAGAGAATTTTCTTCCACTTGAGTACAGTTTAGCAAGAGATCTGTGTCAGAAAGTGTTTGCTGTGTATCCATACGATGGAAAAACACAGGTAACAGTAGACAATGGAAAAGTCACAACAGTTGTTGCTAGCTTTCAAAATACTGAAAACCAAAAACTACTTAAGTTAGTAAAAAGTATTATAAAAGCTGATGAGTATCTCATAAATCCAGCAGGTGAGTGGAAACAGGGAGGATTTGATGCTGATACTGGACTATCTGGCAGAAAACTCATCGTTGATAACTATGGTCCAGAGATAACTATTGGCGGAGGATCATTTTCAGGAAAAGATTTT
>CAZKGG010000008.1:0-3618 GCA_964552385.1 uncultured Candidatus Saccharibacteria bacterium | reverse complement strand
TAGCGAGGAGGATTGCTGTTGATTTACTAAAAGAGAGAAATGCAAAAGAAGTTTTTACAAAACTTGCATATGCAATAGGCAAAAGCGAACCAGTGATGGCTGTAGCTGTTATAGATGGAGTTGAAGAAAACATAACAGGTTACGACCTCTCACCAAAAGGTATTAGAAACTTTCTAAAATTAGATGAAGTTAAATACTCCGAAACTTGTACTTGGGGTCACTTTGGAAGAAAGTTCGAATGGAAGTAATGTTTGACAAAATATTGCTAATAATAAAGTATGTTCACTGGAGGTGGTATGTCTACAAAGCCAAAGGTTCTTGGTCAGCTTGAACTAGGCACTTTTTTCAATATTCGAGCAGAACGAGCAATGGTGTTGCGTAAAGTGTCTGATCTTATGAATGAGCTTCACTCATTTGATAATCGGGTCAATCAGAGAATAGTTAGATCAGTGGAGAAATACTGCTCTATTAGAGTAGTGGACTATATTGTCGGACTTGGTGTTATCGAGAGTCTGATTACTCATACTTATTTCGTTGATACCTTTAAGTGTGGAAACGGTGCAGAACACTGTTTTAAGAGTGTGCAAAGTGCTATCAGCGAATTCAAAACACTCGAGCAGGTTTTTGCTGGAGTTGCATCTGTTCAAGTAGAAAGGATTGGTAGGGACGAAATTAAGATTGCTATTCGGACTCTGTTAGACCAATAAGTTCCAAAGAAAGCGTGAGATCGAAAGATCCGCGCTTTTTCGTATTTAAATTTTTAAAGTGATAAAATATATTTATGAATAAAAAAAATAGTTATTTTTGTTTCTATTATCGTTGTTTTAGGTAGTCTTTATTTTTGGCGGGGAATGCGATCACAAAGTGCAAATAAAAATTTAAATAAAGTCACTTTTTACTGTGATTCTGGAAAAACAATACACGCTACGTTTTATTTGGATGATGATAAAGAAACAGATCTAGTTTTGAGCGATGGCAGGACTTTGTCAGTACCACATGCCATGTCTGCATCTGGTGCCAGATATGCAAACGTAGACGAGACTTTTGTTTTCTGGAACAAGGGCGATACTGCTTTTATTACCGAAGGAAAGAATTTTGAGACTACTTATGCAAATTGTGTCATAAAATAGAAAACTAGTACCATTGTCCTTACAATTGAATGGTAGGTTTTGAGTCTTTTTCAGTAGAGTAGTGCGGTATTGATGGGTAGTATATGTTAGTGGGGTCTGTTGACGTTTTTTATATTTAATAAACGGTGGTAAAATATCTGTAAATTAGCTTAAATAAAAAATATGTCTTTAGAGTCACCAAAAACAAACAACACAAATAGTGCGGACGTAACAGATGTTGGCACGTCAATTTCAGAAGATGCCGTGGTTATAAAATCTCCACAAGACAAAATAGAAGACGTTGTTGGCGTTGAAGCGCAATCTGTAGAACGTTGGATGAAACTCGGTCGTGAAAATCTTGAAGCCATTTCAATGCCAGAATCACTAAAAGTTTTGGTAAGAGAGTCACTCGATACTCCACAACTTGGAGCTTATCACAACGAAGGTCCTGAGATGTCTGCTCATTTGGGTCTTATTATGGAAACTGTAGATCACATAAATTCTGGTAAATTTGATTTTGCAAGTTTGGGACTCCCAAAAAATTTGGAAGATAAAGTTCGCGAGAGAACAGAAAGAGCTATATCTTTGAACTATGAAAAAATGAAAACTTATGCATATTTGCATGACTTGGCAAAACCAGTATGTATGAATATTGAGAATACTGATGGAGTGCAAAGAGTTTTTACTTTAGGAGAATGGAACGAGCTTGTTGTACAAAACGGAGGTGATAAAGAAAAAGCATTAGCAGCTTTAAAGGAACAAGGAAATAAGAAAATCGGTTATCGAATAGGTGGTGAATTAGCGAAAAGTTTAGGTATAGAAGATAAAGATCATGGTGACGAGGCAGAGAGAATGCTTTTGAAAATGTCCGAAAACGACGAAGAAATTAAAAATTTTACTTCTGATTTGGATTTGATTTTAAAAGGTGTTGCAAATCATGAGTTACATTTCCAGGTATTTAACAAAGTTAGTTCTGGTGGTGGTTATGCGAAATATTTGGCAAGTAGATTTAGTGATGACGAGATAGATTTTATATATACAGCTTGTCTTATCGATATTGCGGGTTCATTGAATAAGGACGGAAAGTCTGATTTTCAAGGTTTCAGAAATATGGTTGTTGCCAGGGAAAGTCATGATCTCATGGTCGGTTCTGGATTGCCAAATACTGAGTCGCTAACAAATCTTGATACAAATGAAAAAGTTATTAACGGAATAAAAGAACTTCAGAAACTAGAGTTGTTAAAGAAACTTGTTTTGGATGAATCAGATGTTGATCAAATACTTTCAAATGCAAGTAAGTGGGGAATAACAAAGGAGGAGGATGTGGCAGAGCTGAAAAAAGTTTTAGTTGAGTCTGTAGGAAAAGAAAATCCAACTTCTGTAATAGGACAGGCGCTACCAAAACAACTAAAAAGATACATCAAGGATATAAAAGGTTATTTTGAGTCCAAACTATCAAACTAGTGTTAAACTAGATAAATAGCTAACTTTTAAAACTATGTCATTCAAAAAACGTATTGCAGTCAGTGCACATGAGGAGAGGCTCGAGAAACTTATCAACGAGAGACTAAAACCAGGGGCAAACAAAGCAGATAAAGCCAAGATAGATCAAAAGATTTGGGATCTGTTTGGAGAGGACTGGTGCGTGATGTTCACAGACCTATCTGGATTTTCTAGAAACGTCGCAAAGTTCGGTATTATACATTTCTTGCAAACTATTTTTGAATCACAGAGAATGCTCGTGCCTATACTCGAGGATCACGAAGGTATTTTACTAAAAACAGAGGGGGACAGTTTTCTGGTTATTTTCCGAAATCCTGCAAAGGCACTCCAGGCAGCTATCGCGATGGAAAACGAACTCACTAGATACAACTTGGATAAAAGTGCTGAGGAAAAAGTCCTGCTCTCAGTTGGTATCGGCTTCGGACATGTGTTGCGCATCGGGGACGAGGACGTTTTCGGCGCGGAGGTGAACGCGTCTAGCAAACTTGGCGAGGATATTGCAAAAGCAGGTGAGATACTGGTAACAGAGTCTTTCAAAAAGGAACTTGGTAAACTTAAAATAAATGGAATAAAATTTGTAGAAATAAAAGACAAACCTCCCGGAGCGAAAAAAGCATTTCGCATCGATATTTTGGAAAGATAATATATTTTCATTATTAGATGTTAAAATATATTCACCGCATAATTAAAAATTAACTTTAAAAAGATGTTCATAAAACTTTACGCTATCGCGCTTCCAGTTTTCTTTGCTATCGATATGTTCTGGCTTGGTGTTGTTTCAAAAAACTTTTATCGTGCTCAGATAGGCTCACTCCTCAAAACAGATGTAAACTGGGTTGCCGCTATTGTTTTCTACCTTTTGTTTATCGTTGGACTAGTTGTTTTCGTCATCACGCCGGCTGTAGAAAAAAGTTCATGGATGCATGCAGTTATGTTCGGCGCATTGTTCGGTCTCGTCTGCTATGCAACATATGACCTCACCAACCTCGCTGTGGCGAAAGACTGG
>CAZKGG010000007.1:0-12043 GCA_964552385.1 uncultured Candidatus Saccharibacteria bacterium | reverse complement strand
CGGTGGAGGAAAACATACACCCTCCAATACATATTACTGAGGAACCTATAATACCCGCATCTGATGTGGAGACGGAATCAGTTGTTGATTCAGTTCCGCATTCTGTATCGAGAGTTTTGTACAACAACAATACTGTAGATGTTATGAATCTAGATAATGGTGTGGGTAGAGCAATAATGTATCAGGGTAGGGAAATAGCACACGAACATGTTTTGTCTGGTGGACAAAAAGCTTTTTACTTGGATGATGAGTATCAAGAGAATCCAATGTTTGTTGAAATTCGTGGTGCATTCAATGCTATGTACGAAAAAAATATTAGTAATACACAGGTTATAAAGCCAATTGATTTTGAAGGTGGTAAGATATATGTATTGGAAGATACGACACAGCCGAATTCTCTAAAAGTTTTACTCAATGGAAAGGAGATAGCAAAGGGTCTAGTGGGGGCGGATGGTACTAAAGTTAAGATTAACAGTGATTTAAAGGGGGGATGGTTCCTAGCTGATAATGCGTATGAAAGAGCTTTCAAGGCTTCACAAAAACTGGTAAAGAATATAAGGTTAAAACAATAATATGAATACAGCAGTATCAATAGACGTAATAAAGGAATGGGGCCTACAATCACTTTCTCCTGAGAAACAGGAGGAGATGGTAGAACGTATTGGTAGAATCATGTATCAAGCTATTCTTGTTAGGACTTTGGATATATTGTCTGAAAAGGAACAAGATGAATTTGACGCTTTGTTGGATAAAGACGAGACTACTCCTCAAACAGTTCTAGCATTTCTTAGTTCAAAGATACCTACATTTGAACAATTACTACAAGAAGAAAAAGCTGCTTTAAAAAGAGATTTACTTATCCCAATCGACAATAAATAGATTTGACTATTTTTGATGTTTTGACTACTATATTCTAATCGCCGTTTTTGTGCGTACAAAGTTTTATTTGTAAAGTTCCCAAAATTCAGGTTTCTCGAACGTTGAGTTTTTGGAATTTCCAAAATGGCAAAAATTATAAGGGTTTAATAATTTTAATAAAAAATATATGGCAGGAGAATTCGATCGATCAAAGCCACACATGAACGTGGGAACTATTGGTCACGTTGACCATGGTAAGACAACATTAACAGCTGCTATTTTGACTGTTCTATCAAGACAGGGAAATGGTTTCGGTGCAAAGCTAAAGGGAGTTGGAGAAATCGACTCAGCACCTGAGGAAAAGGCAAGAGGAATTACTATTGCTCTTTCACACAACGAGTACGAGACACCTACAAGACACTATGCTCACGTAGATGCTCCAGGCCACGCTGACTACATCAAAAACATGATTACTGGTGCCGCTCAGATGGACGGTGCAGTACTAGTGGTAGCAGCTACAGACGGTGTGATGCCTCAAACACGAGAGCACGTACTTTTGGCAAAGCAGGTTGGAGTTCCAAAGATCATTGTTTTCCTAAACAAGTGTGACATGGTTCCAGATGCAGAGCTTATTGATCTAGTTGAGGAGGAAGTTCGAGAGCTCCTTACAAAGCAAGGATTCGACGGAGCAGGAGCTCCAGTTATCCGAGGTTCAGGACTAAAGGCTCTTGAATCAGCATCAAACGATGATGAGTGGGCAAAGAAAGTTCTAGATCTTGCAAACGCACTAGATACTTACTTCCCAGTTCCACAGCGAGATCTTGATAAGCCATTCCTAATGCCAGTTGAGGACATCTTCTCAATCGAAGGACGAGGAACAGTGGTTACAGGAAGAATCGAAAGAGGAATCATCAAAGTAGGTGAGGAAATCGAGTGTGTTGGTCTACATGATACACAGAAGTACACAGTTACTGGTATTGAAATGTTCAACAAATCTCTATCAGAAGGACAGGCTGGAGATAACGCGGGTATCCTACTCCGAGGTGCAAAGAAAGAAGAAATTCACCGAGGTCAGGTTCTTGCAAAGCCAAAGTCTGTGACTCCTCATACAGAGTTTACAGCTGAGGTTTACATCCTAAAGAAAGAGGAAGGAGGACGACACACTCCATTCTTCTCTGGTTACAAACCACAGTTCTACATCCGAACTACAGACGTTACAGGAGATGTGACTCTAAACGAGGGAGTAGAAATGGTTATGCCAGGAGATACAGTTACATTCAAAGTTAAGCTAGTAGCACCAGTTGCTCTAGAAGACAACACAAGATTTGCTATCCGAGAGGGAGGAAAGACTGTGGGAGCTGGAGTTGTAACAAAGATCATTGCTTAATCTCAAACTAAATAGATATCAAAAAACCACCAGTAGGTGGTTTTTTGATATATTGACTTTTAATATAATCGTGGTATCCTTATTTTGGAAATTTTGGAGGTTATGTGCAGACATACACACATCTCGTTATTGGTGCCGCTCTTGGCGGTGCCGTCGCACACATTCATGTCTTTCAGGAAGTGACACCGTCTGTAGTGGTTGTCGCTACCATCGTAGGTGCCGGGCTACCTGACGCGGCTACGTTTATTCAGATGATGCAGGATATCATCTGGTATAAGCGAGCACCCTTCTCAGAATCAAAAAACCAACGAATCTGGATGTTTCTTAAGGAGGTGAGTCATGGTGGACCGTGGATGATTGCAACACTGTGGTGGCTCACCACTTTGGGTCGCTCCAGTTTAACTATTGTGTTAGGGGCTCTACTTCTGGGTCTCATTTCACATGTTATCATTGATGCAATGACACACTGTGGAGAAGAGTTTAGGGAGACAGATGTAAGTTGTTTGTGGCCTCTTAACCCAATACTGACCAGTAAACTTGCTGGTGAAATTGTGGGCGTTGCAGAGTATCGCTATGCCCATGGTGTTGTTACCAGACTCAAGACCTTTGAACTTATCACCTTGGTAATAAGTTTGTTGGTCGGCTTGGCTGGTATCGGTTCTATCTATTTTAGCAATTTCCTCGATTCGAAATAAGTATGTCCTAGGCTTAACCACCTAGGGCATTTTATATTAACACTTGAACAAAAAAACAATATCTGGTAGTATCTTGGAATCAATTAAATTGACATGGCAACAAAAGAAACAACAAAGAAATCAGCTCCAAAGAAGGCTTCAGCAAAGTCTGCTGTAAAGTCAGATGCAATTTCAAAGCTACGAATACGAGTTCGAGCTTATGAGTACAAAATTCTAGACCTTTCAGTAAAGCAGATCATAGATACAGCTCTAAGATATGATGCAAAGGTAGAAGGACCTATTCCTCTTCCTACAGAGATAAAGAAATACACTGTAAACCGATCATCATTCGTTTACAAAAACGCTCGAGAGCAGTTTGAAATGAGAATTCACAAGAGGGTAATAGATATTCTAAACCCTACACCAAAGATAATGGAAGCGTTAACAAACCTTTCATTGCCATCTGGAGTGAATATCGACGTAAAGATAATCTAAGAAAAACACCCGGTATGCCGGGTGTTTTTTAATTAATTTTTTTATTTTTTGCAATGTCCATAGAGAGTATATATAGGAATGAGGTAGTGCCAAATATCCACATACCAGCACTGTTATTTGTTAATATACAAATGACCATAAATAGTAAAACAAGAGTAACACTTCTTTTTCTATCACGAATCATATCGTAAGTAACTTCATCTCTGGCTGTTACTACTATGATGAGCCAAATTATCGAAAGTACTAGGTAAAATACACCAAGACTTGTCACAAGGATATTCATGGTTTAGACCTCTTCTAAGGGATAAATTATTCCAAATAATCGATATTGTCAAAAGACTTGAATAAAAAAACATTATCTGCTAGTATAGCGAAATCGTTTAAAAAACGTTTTAGTAGGTGACTAGCGATGGGCAATGTTGGGGAAAATCTTTTTCCATTACTGTCCGAAAATTGTCACCAAATTTATTCCAGTTTTAGAGCATTTCGTTGTTGCAGTTCGGTTTTGTTTGCTCGCCTTATTAATATAAGGCTCACGCACAAAACCTTCTGCGCCTAGAACTGCATCTAAAACTGAAAAAATTCATAAATATCAAAAATATGAAATTTATATTAGGAACAAAAGTAAACATGACTCAGATCTTTGATGAAAAAGGTCTAGTTCATCCTGTAACAGTTGTAAAAGCTGGTCCAGTTGTTGTTACACAGGTAAAAACAGTTGCTACTGATGGCTACAATGCAGTCCAGGTTGGTTTCGGTTCAAAGAGTGCAAAGAATACAAACAAAGCTATGACAGGTCACATGAAAGGTGGCAACTATGCACATCTAGTTGAGTTCAGAACAGATGGTGAACCTACATTCAAGGTAGGTGATTCTATTGATCTTTCTACATTTTCAGTTGGGGATATGGTTGTTATTTCTTCTATTTCAAAAGGTAAAGGTTTTCAAGGTGGTGTTAAGAGACATGGATTCAAAGGAGGACCACGAACACACGGACAGAAGCACTCAGAGCGAGAGCCAGGTTCACTTGGAGGAGGAGGCCGAGATGGAGGTCGTGTTGCAAAAGGCAAGAGAATGGCCGGAAGAATGGGTGGTGATAGAATCACATCAAAAGGTCTAACTGTTATAAGTGTAAAGCCAGAGACTAACGAGATTTTTATAGGAGGAGCTATCGCTGGACGAAGAGGTACTCTTGTTGAGGTTGTAGGCTAATTTTAACCAAATCATTTAATAGTATGGAAACAGTAATCTATAACACAAAAGGAAAGGAAGCAGGAAAAATCTCACTACCAGAGACAGTATTTGGTCTAAAGTGGAATGCTGACCTGGTTCACCAGGTTGTAACTTCAATGGAGTCTACAGCAAGAACAAACGTTGCTCATACAAAGAACCGAGGAGATGTTAGAGGAGGAGGAAAGAAGCCTTGGCAACAAAAGGGAACAGGACGAGCTCGACACGGATCTATCCGATCTCCGCTATGGAGACACGGAGGTGTTACACACGGTCCTCTAAAGACAGAAATTTTTGAAAGAAAGGTTAACAAGAAAATGAAGGCAAAAGCTCTTTACACTATTCTTTCAGCAAAATTGAAGAAAGGCCAGATTCTATTTATTGATGATTTATCAGTTACAGCTCCAAAAACAAAGGACGCTGTTGGTGTTCTAGAATCACTTTCAAAAATAAAAGGATACTCAGACTTGCTATTAAAGAGAAAAAATTCTGCTTACATTAACCTAGCAGATAAGAATATAAATACAGAGAAGAGTTATAGAAATCTAAACAATCTAGTTGTTGATGAAATAAGAAACATAAATCCTGTAGATTTGATGAAATACAAGTATGTAGTTATTTCAAACCCTGAGAAAGCACTTCCTCAGATAACAGAGAAGCTAGCTAAATAATATAAATACCATGAAGAAAGATTTAAACGCAGTCCTAATACGACCACACATAACAGAGAAAGCTTCAGTAAAAGCAGAGTCTTCAGTATATGTATTTGAAATAGCTCCAAAGGCAACAAAAGCTCAGGTTGAGAAAGCTTTCACAGAGAAGTACAAAATTGATCCTATCAAAGTTGCTACAGTAACTATTCCTGCAAAGAATGTATTTGTTCGAGGAAAGAAAGGAACAAAGTCTGGTTACAAGAAGGCTTACATTTATCTAAAGAAGGGAGACAAGATTGAAACTCTATAATAATTCATAAAAACTAATATGAAACGATATAAACCAACATCAAAGTCTCGACGAGGAATGACAACAATCTCTTTTGGAGACTACATAACATCAACTGAACCAGTAAAGTCACTTACTCATGGTTTTAGACGACAAATGGGACGAAACCACCACGGAAAAATAACTACTCGACACAAAGGAGGAGGAGCAAAGAGACTATTCCGAGAGATAGATTTTAAATATGACAAGATAAACGTTCCTTATACTATCAAAACAGTAGAGTACGATCCAAACCGATCAGGATTCATTGGTCTAGCTCAGTACCAAGACGGTGCAAAGAGATACGTTCTTATTCCTCGAGGAATAAAGGTTGGTGATACTTTCGTTACTTCAGAAAATGCAGAGCAGAAGCCTGGAAACAGACTACAGCTAAAAAACATAACTATAGGTACTTTTGTATACAATGTTGAAGTAAAGCCAGAAGGAGGAGCAAAACTTGCTCGATCTGCTGGAAACTATGTAGAGGTTATCGCAAAGGATGCAGGATATGTTGATGTAAAGATGCCTTCAACTGAAGTAAGAAAGATAAAAGATACAGCATGGGCTTCTATCGGAGATGTTTCAAACCCAGAAAATAGACTAGTTAACCTAGGAAAAGCGGGACGATCACGATGGCTTGGTATCAGACCTACAGTTCGAGGAACAGCTCAAAACCCAGTTGATCACCCATACGGAGGAGGAGAAGGAAGACAGGGAAGAGGCCGAAAGAGATCAATCTCAGTTTACGGAAAACCAACTGGAAAGGGACAGAAGTCACGAACTCCAAAGAAGTACTCAAACAAATTCATTGTATCTCGACGAAAAGTTGGAAAGAAGAAATAATTCAAAACAAAACCGCCGAAAGGCGGTTTTGACTTTGATACGTATATACTATATAAAGCTTTGTTAGGAGAGATAAATGAACAAGCATGATTTCTTGAGATCACTACATAGATCAGTTGTTTATACGCTTGCTGAAATTCGTAATGAAAGAAATATTGATGATTTGGTAATAAAGGCAAAAGAAATTCTTAAGTCTACACTTGAAATCAATATGATTTTGCCAACCGATAGGATGGTTGCTGTTTCAACACAGATAGTTAGAGAACAGCTTAAACTAAAGCCAGATTCCTTGGCTATAATGGTCATGACAGAAGAAGCATTTGAGTATCATACTCAAGATTAAGACCTCTTGTTAGTTGATAAATACCAATAAAATTGTATTTTTGATTATAGAGCAACTACTTCAGTTGCTCTTTTTATTATCTGTTGACATTATTTGCCATTTTGTATAGTATAGACGCCACTAGAGCTTGATGCTCTATTTATCTTGTTTGCGGTATAAGCTCAGTCAAGTACCACGACAATGTGGTTTTTGTTTTGAACAAATTAAAATATGACACGATCATCAAAAAAAGGTCCATACGTTGACGAACGACTCCTTAAGAAAATTGAGGGTAAAAAATCTAGTGAAACTGGGGTTATTAAAACTTGGTCACGAGCATGTGTAATCTCACCTGAAATGGTAGGGTTTATATTCGGCGTACATAATGGAAAGACTCATATTGAAGTTTCAGTAAATGAAGACATGGTTGGACACAGACTAGGTGAGTTCTCTCCTACAAAGAAATTCATAAAACACGGAGGAAAGATGCAGAAGGAGCTAGAACAGAAGAAGAAAGAAGGTGAAATAGCCGCAGCTCAATCAGCTAAGTCAGCAGGAGATTCAGCTAAGAAATAATAAACTATCATGGCAACAGCAAAAGCAACATTATCAAACTTCCGTCAGGCACCTCGAAAAATGCGAATGGTGGCTAACACAGTACGAGGAAAGAAAGTTTCTGAGGCGCTAGTAAACCTAGACTTTGTTGCAAAGAAGGCATCAGCTCCTATTAAAACTCTTATTGCTTCTGCTCTTGCTAATGCGAAAGCACTTGATATTCCTACAGAAAATTTAATTATAAAAACTATCAAAGTTGATAGTGGATCAATAATGTACAGAAGACGACCAGCTGCTCGAGGTTCAGCACATCCTATCCGAAAGAGAACTTCTGCTATTTTTGTTGAACTAGGTGAAGCAGAGTCAAAAAAGAAAGTTAAGGTTGTAAAAGAAGCTCCAAAGGCTGAGGTTGTAGAATCAAAGCCAAAGGCTAAAAAAGCAACAAAGAAAACTACAAAATAATCATATGACACATACAGTACACCCATATTCACATAGACTTGGAATCATAAGAGATTGGAAATCTCGATGGTTTGGAGTAAAAGGAAAGTACAAAGAGTTTCTAAAGAGTGATGTTCTTTTGAGAGAGCACCTAGAGAAGAAACTTAGAGGTATGTATGTTTCTAATATAGAAATGGAAAGAGGTGAGAAGGTTTTGAGAATCATTATCGAAACTTCTAGACCAGGAGTTATTATAGGACGATCAGGAGATGGTGCTGTAAAACTAAAGAACGACATTGTTGCTTTTCTATCAAAGAATAAACTATCATCAGGAGGTGAGGTTAAGGTTGATATCAAGGAAGTAAAATCTCCTGAGTCAAACTCAACTATTGTTGCTCAGATGATTGCTGACGGTCTTGAGAAGAGACTTCCATTCCGAAGAGTTACAAAGCAAATGGTAGAAAAAGTGATGGCTAACAGAGATGTTCTAGGAGTAAAGATCGAACTTTCTGGAAGACTTGCTGGTGCTACTATGGCACGACAGGAGAAAATAAAGAGAGGACGAATCCCTCTACAAACATTTAGAGCAGATGTAGATTTTTGTAAGTATGAAGCTAGACTTCCATACGGAGGAATCGGAATAAAGGTCTGGATATACAAGGGGGATATTTTCAATAAATAATTAAACTACCATGTTACTACCAAAGAAAGTTAAATACAGAAAGTGGCATACATTCAGAAAAAACGCTAACAAGGTTGGGGTTGCTTCTCGTGGAACTACTGTTGCTTTCGGATCTCATGGTCTAAAGGCTCTAGAAGGTGCTCGAATAATGTCTAATCAACTAGAAGCTGCAAGAAAAGCACTTTCAAGAGAGTCAGGAAAGACAGGAAAGCTTTGGATAAGAGTTTTCCCAGATATGCCTCTTACAAAGAAGCCAGCTGAAGTAAAGCTTGGAAAAGGAAAGGGAGACTTGTTTGGTTACTGTGCACCAGTAAAACCAGGAAGAGTTATTTTTGAAGTTGACGGTGTTTCAGACGCTGTTGCAAGAGAGGCTTTGAGAAAGGCTGGAACAAAACTTCCTTTAAAAACAAAGGTAATCGCAGCTCACAACTAATACTATGAAAGATTTAATTAAAAAAACTCCAAAGGAACTAATGACACTCTTGAAGGAAAAGCAGACAGCACTTCGAGCATTCAGATTTTCTGTTGCAGGAAGTAATGCTAGAAATGTAAAAGAGGGAAGTGTTCTAAAGAAGGATATTGCTAGAATAATGACACTTCTTAACAAGCCTACAGAAGTTAAATAAAACATATGGAAAAGACTATGAAAAAAACAGAAGTAAAGAAAGCAAGAAAGCAACTAGTTGGAACAGTTGTTTCTGACAAGATGAAAGACACAATCGTTGTTGAGGTTTCTCGCTTTGTAAAACACCCAAAGTATGATAAATACATCTCTATCGACAAGAGATTCAAAGCTGATGATAAGGGAAACACAAAGAAAGTTGGTGACAAAGTAACTATCGAAGAGTGTGCTCCTATATCAAAAGATAAGAAATTCCGAGTAATATAAATAACATTAAAAGCCATGATACAACCAAGATCAATAGTAAAAATAGCTGACAACACTGGAGCAAAGCTCGGAAGAATTTTCAAGGTGCTTGGAAGCTCAAAGAAGAGATACGCTAGTATCGGTGAATTGGTTGTACTTTCAGTTCAGAAAGCTGAGCCTAGAAAGGCTACAAAGAAGAAGGATGTAGTTTACGGTATCGTTGTTAGACAAAAAGCACCTTTTAGAAGAAAGGATGGTTCATACATTAGATTTGACGAGAATGCAGTTGTTATCATAACAAAAGATCCAAAGAAGAAAGAGCCAGTTGCAGGACGTGTATTCGGTCCTATTCCAAGAGAGATTGGGGAGGTTGGATATCAGAAGATTATCTCACTAGCACCTGAAGTAGTTTAATTTTTAAATATATGCACGTAAAAAAGGACGACAAAGTAATAGTTTTAACAGGAAAGGACAAGGGAAAAACTGGTACGGTTATTAAATCTATGCCAAAAGAGGGCAAGGTAATAGTTTCAGGAGTGAATGTTCTAAAGTCACACCAGAAGCCAAGAAGAGGAGGTGAGAAGGGTCAAATAGTTGAAAAGACTATGCCTATCAGTGCATCAAATGTTAAGAAGTCTGGAAAATAAGATAATAAGTAATTAACACCAACATGGAATCAACAAAAATAAAAACAGCAAATGCATTCGAAGCTCTAAAGAGTGATTTCGGATACAAAAACAAAATGCAGGCTCCAAAAATTGAGAAGCTGGTTGTTTCTGCAGGTGTTGGTTCAATAAAAGATAAAAAGAAAATTGAGCTAGTTGCAGATAGACTTTCAAAAATCACAGGTCAAAAGCCAGTAAAGAAGGGGGCAAAGATCTCTATTGCATCTTTTAAAACTCGACAAGGAGATATTGTTGGTATGCAGGTTACATTAAGAGGTCAGAGAATGTATGATTTTCTCGACAAGCTAATACACGTTGCTATCCCTCGAACAAAGGACTTTAGAGGAATAGGTACAACAGGAGTAGATGAGATGGGTAACTACACTATGGGTATAAAGGAGAACACTATTTTCCCAGAATGTGGAGATGAAGAACTAAAAGATGTATTCGGTCTAGCTATCACAGTAGTAACAAACATAAAGAATCCAAAGGAAACAAGAGCTTTCCTAAATCACCTAGGATTCCCATTTAAGACAGAAGTAAAGAAATAATACTAAGAAAAAACCCTCAACTGAGGGTTTTTTCTTGGATTAAAAATAAAATCAAATATTCCGTTGACTTTTTATAGGCTTATTGCTAGTATAACCCCAGCTTGTCTGTTCTATAGATATCTATTCTATAGAAAAGATATAGGCTTTTTTAATTACATTTTTCAATGGCAAAAACATCAGTAAAAGCACGAGCAGCAAAGAAACCAAAGTTTAGTACAAAGGCTACTAACCGATGTTTTCGATGTGGCCGAGGAAGAGGATTTATGAGAGACTTTGGTCTTTGTAGAATCTGCTTTAGAGAGTTAGCCAACGAAGGTAAGATCCCAGGAATCAAGAAAAGTTCTTGGTAAGATAAAAGAAGTCTAGGTAAGTCTCGAACCACTAGGGGAGAGAAACTACCAAGATATAATAATAAAACAAATGCACGATCCAATCGCAGATATGATAGTTAGAATGAAGAATGCCTCTGATTCAAGAAAGGAATCAGTTGTATTTCCACATTCAAAATTAAAGTTAGCTATTCTTGATGTTCTAATGAAGAATGGTTTTGTAAAATCATTTGGAAAGAAAGGAAAGAAGATCGCAAAGTTTATCGAAGTTGGTCTTTTGTATGATGCAAATGGTCCAAAGATAACTGGAGTAGAGAGAGTTTCAAAAACTTCAAAGAGAGTTTACAGTAAGTCAAAAGAGATAAGAAAAGTTAAGAGCGGTTATGGTCTCATGATACTTTCGACTCCAAAAGGAATAATGACTGACAAGGAAGCAAAGCAAGCAAATGTTGGAGGCGAGTCTCTATTTAAGATCTGGTAATAATATAAATATATGTCACGAATCGGAAAAAAAATAATAGCAATACCAGCAGGAACAGAAGTAACTTTCACTTCAGGTGTTTTGACAGTAAAGGGGCCTCAGGGAACTCTATCAAAAACTTTTAAGGGTGATATTTTGGTAAACATTGCAGATGGTAATGTAACTTTAGCTCCAAAGACTGTTACTCTTGGAAATAGAGCTCTATGGGGAACTTATGCTTCACATGTTACAAATATGATAACTGGAGTTACAACACCTTTCGTAAAGAAACTTATTTTAGAAGGTATTGGTTACAAGTCTGAAGTAAAAGGAACTAATCTTGTTCTAGCACTTGGATTTTCTCATCCAGTAAATGTTCCAATCCCAGCTATATTAAAAGTTACAGCAGAAAAGAACGTTATAACTATCACAGGTATCGATAAAGAGGTTGTGGGCGAGTTTGCTGCAAGTGTTAGAGCTTTGAAGAAGCCTGAACCATACAAAGGAAAAGGAATGAGATACGATGGTGAGGTTATCAAGCGAAAGCAGGGTAAGAAAACTGCATAATAGTATTTAAAAAAATGAAATCATTAAATTCAAAAATCCAGAGTAGAAACAGAAGACACAAGAGAATTCGTGCAAAGATTTCTGGTACATCAGACATGCCTAGACTTTCTGTTTTCAAATCTAATAAACATATCT
>CAZKGG010000006.1:0-12142 GCA_964552385.1 uncultured Candidatus Saccharibacteria bacterium | reverse complement strand
CCTCCACACCTTACGGCACACCCACCTCAAGGGTGCTTGTCTACCAATTTCAACACCTGGGCATAGTCACTTACTTCTGCAGTATATGTGACTTTTTGTTTTATTTCAATTTATTTTTTAGAAGGAAGTATAACTTCTGTTACAGTCCAATCTTTTTTGAAACCCTCTTTTAGGCATACCACAACATCTTTGTATTCTACTTTTTTCATTTCTGAAATTGATTTATTTTTTGTAACTATTTTTCCAAATTTATTTACACTATATAACGCATCGTTTGAGGCTGTGGATGTGGTTTCTTCTGTTGACCTGATCTTGTCTAACTCAACTTTTTTCAATGTTTCAAATCTACTTTTTTCTTTACCTTTGTAAATATCATCTAGCGCCTTCCAAAATTCAATTTTAATAAGTTCTATATTTTCTTCTTTTGCTTTTATGTTTACGTGCCAACCTTTAACTTCTTTCATTACATACGTTACAGCAGAGACTCCATAACACAATGCTCTTTCTGTCCGCATCCTTTCAAATAGTAAATCATATAGAACTGAGCTTGTAAGCTGATGGACTTCTTCTTTTGTATCAGTGTCAATCATTGCCACTCTTTCAAATGTAATATCGACTTGCTCTCGAGGATCACCAATCTCATCTGCAGTTTTAGTAACCTCTATTTTTATTGGTTTTTTTAATTTTCCGAATTCAACTTTTTTTACTTTTGCTTCCGGTAAATCTTTTAGAAAAGTTTTTATTTTATTTAGGTGTTTGTCTTCAACTGCTCCTGATAAAACAATAATGAAATTTCCTTTTACATAGTTTTCCTTGTGCCAGTTGTACACATCGGTTCTGCTTATTTTTGCCACTGTTTCTGGCCAACCAAGAGGGGAGTAAGTTTTTGCAATAGCTGTTCCATGAAATGTATTTTTGAGGGATTCTTTACAGTATGCAAGAAATTTCTCGTTTTTATAACGACCCCAAGCTTCTTGTGTGATCACATTCCTTTCGTGTTCAATATCTTCATCTCGAAGAATCGGATTGAAAATCATATCTTTCATTCCATCGAGAACAGCATCAAAGTTTTCAGGTAGACATTTCAAGTGATAGTTTGTGTTGTTTTGAGAAGTCCAAGCATTCCATGTATTTAGAGTGTAAACTTTTGACCATTCATTTATATCTTTTTTTGTTGGTAGAGTTGGTGATCCATCAAAAATCATATGTTCGAGAAAGTGTGATACTCCAACAATATTTTCAGGATCATTTACAGATCCAACATTAAAGCAGACCTTTATATGTATGCATGGAGCTACTGGAAAATTTTTATAATACACGGGAACACCATCTATAACTTTCTTTGAAAAATCATATGGATCAAATGTTTTGTTTGGCATGGTGATATTATATATCAGACCTTTTTACAAAGGCCTAGATTAAATCGAGTTTTTCTGTTATAAATGGTTGTATTCCCAGAGTATTCTGGGCAATATGGTGGCTATGGTGTAGCGGTAGCACAAGAGCTTGTGGAGCTTTTAGTCTGGGTTCAACTCCCAGTAGCCACCCAGATACAACAACCCGCGTAAGCGGGCTTTGTTGTATCTGGGTGGCTAAACAAAACATTGTTTTGTGTCTGGGGGTTGAAAGACGGAGCGGGCACCTACCCAACAGGGTAGGTCGCGAGTCGCGGACACGAGAAAAATTTTTGACGGAAAATTTTTACTCGCGGAAAACTCTAAAGTTAGCCACACCAAAAAGTATATATGTTATAATGGCCACTTGATTATCAATAGTCATTAAACGAATGTACACAAAAGAAAATTTCGAGAAGTCATTTAAGAATGAAATCAGAATTATAAAACACCTGGCAACAAAAATACCAGAAGGAACTTTGGAATACAAGCCAACACCAGCACAGAGAAGTACACTAGAACTTTTGCAATACTTGAGTGGAGTTGGTGCCTCTACAATGAAGGCTATTCTAACAGGGGATGTAAAAACATACGCAGACTATAACGACCATAGAGCAGCAACAACACTGGAGAACTTTGCATCACAGATGGATATCCAGCAAGAAGAAATGGTAAAGATGTTTTCTCAATTTAAAGATGAAGATTTTACTGCTGAAGTTGATTTCTATGGGGTAAAGTCAAAAGCAGAACATCTAATAGATGGCATACTGAAAACTTTTGCCGCATACAGAATGCAGTTGTTCTTGTACATAAAGTCTAATGGGGCTTATGTTTCGACTATGGATGTTTGGGCAGGTATGGACACACCAGCAAAACAAGATTAGTAAAATTACCTCATCTGCGTTGTTGCTGTTCAATTTTGTTCGCTCACCGTACGTCAAAGTACGGCTCACTCACAAAATCTTCAGCGCCTAGCATCTAAGGCAATTTAACTAATCTTAAAAATATTATGAATATCCTCTGGAAATACTTAAAAAAATATTGGAAACTATGTGTCGTTGTTATTTTGCTAGCCATAGTAAATCAGGTTTTTTCTCTATTTGAACCTATTATTTTCCAGTGGATAGTAGATAGGTATGCATTACGTTTCCATGAAATAAGTCTCCAAGTGTTTCTTCGAGGTACAGGTTTACTGCTTCTTGTTTTTATTGGTAATGCTTTTATTTCTAGAATCGCCAAGAATTTTCAGGATTACTATTTGAACACGATTAGTCAGCGGTCAGGTGCGGATATGTATCGAGAGGGAGTGCGACATTCACTCAGTCTTCCTTATATGGTTTTTGAGGACGAGAGAAGTGGGGAAACACTAGGTAAATTACAGAAAGCTCGACAGGATACCGAGAAGCTTGTTGTAGACACAATAAACGTTGTTTTTATATCTGTGATCATTCTTGCCTTTATACTTGTTTATGCATCTTTTATTTATTGGGTTATACCAGTAATTTTTGTAGCTATGATTAGTATCGTAAGTACGATAACAATCATTTTTTCTAAAAAGATTAAGAAAGTTCAGCAAACTATCGTAGCAGAAACAACTGCTTTAGCTGGAGCAACAACTGAATCTTTGAGAAATATAGAGTTGGTTAAAGCACTTGGACTTGCAAATCAAGAGGTGGATAGACTTAACGGGGTAACGGAAAAAATTCTTGCACTAGAGCTTAAAAAACTCCGCTATCTTCGGATGTTAGACTTTGTTCAGGGGACAGTGACTAACTTCATCCGTGCAGGGCTTTATCTTTTCTTGTTCTATCTTATTTTCATAGAAAAGATTACTTTTGGGCAGTATTTTTCTCTCAATATTTATTCTTTTTGGTTGTTCTTCCCAATGGCTCAGATTACAACTTTTATCAGTACATATCGTCAGGCCGAAGCTTCTTTGGAAAACTATTCAAAACTTATGAATACCGATCCTGAACCACAAGCTTCAAAACCAAAACAATTAGGAAAAGTTGCTGATCTCACATTTAAAAATATATCTTTTAAATATCGATCTTCTGAAACAAAAGCTCTCTCAGATATATCATTTAAAGTTTCTACTGGAGAAACAATTGCTTTTGTTGGTCCTTCTGGTTCTGGAAAAACTTCTCTCGTAAAACTTTTAGTTGGCTTGTATGAGCCGAGCGAAGGTGAAGTGATTTATAATAACTTATCTCAAAGTGAAATAGATAAGGAAGAGTTGCGTAAACAAATTGGTTTCGTTACACAAGAGACACAACTTTTCTCTGGCACAATTCGTGAAAATCTATTATTTGTAAATTCAAATGCTAGCGATGAAGAATGTTTGGATGCTTTAAATAAAGCTCAGTGTCAAAATCTTTTGGAGCGAGGAGGGAAGGGACTTGATACAGTTATTGGTGAAGGTGGTGTAAAGGTATCCGGAGGAGAAAAACAAAGATTATCTATTGCTAGAGCACTATTGCGTAATCCTAACATTCTCATATTTGACGAAGCTACAAGTGCACTAGATTCTATTACAGAAGGAGAAATAGAAAAGACTATTAGAGATATATCAAAAATACACGAACATATTACTGTTCTTATAGCTCACAGACTTTCAACAATAATGCATGCAGATATTATTTATGTGCTTGAAAAAGGTGTAGTCGCTGAGTCGGGGACACATGATGAACTTATTTCACAAAAAGGTTTGTATTATGCTATGTGGAGACAACAGATTGGTGAACGTGCGTAGTTTTAGGTATAGTTAATGTATGGATATTATTGTTACAAAGTCGTCAAAAGACTATGAGTTGTTAGATAGTGGTGGTGGTGAGAAACTCGAGAGATATGGGGATTATATTCTAGCTCGTCCCGATACACAGGCAATTTGGAAAAAAAGTTTAGATGACAGTCGCTGGTCAAAGGCAGATGCAGTTTTTTCTCACGGCGCAAAATCTGGTAAATGGAGTATTAAAAATCCAATGCCTGAATTTTGGTCAGTAACACTAAATGATGTTATTTTTTCGGTATCACTTTTACCATCAAAACATTTAGGAATCTTTCCTGAGCAATCTTCACAGTGGTCTTGGATAGAAGAAAAAATAAAGAGCAGAGTTTCTGAAGGTAAGAAAGTTACGGTTCTGAATCTTTTTGGTTATACAGGTGGGGCAAGTCTAGTATCAGCAAAGGCTGGAGCAGATGTTGTGCACGTTGATGCTTCAAAGTTTGCTGTAGATTTGGCAAACAAGAATATGAAGAATTCAAATCTGAGTGATAAGAAAATTCGGTTTATTGTTGATGATGTTAGAAAGTTTGTTGAGAGAGAGATAAAGAGGGGGAATAAGTATGATGTTATTTTGATGGATCCACCTGTATATGGCAAGGGAACAAAGAAAGAAGTTTGGAAAATAGAAGAAGACCTCGCACCTTTTTTAGCACAAGTTAAGAAAATTGTTTCTTCGGATCCTGTTGCTATTGTTTTAAATGGTTATGCTTCTGTTTATTCTGCACAATCGTACAAAAATTTACTTTCTGATATTACAAAAGATATGAACGGAAGTCTTGTTTGTGGCGAGTTGAGTATTGAAGAATCAACAGGGAGTGTACTTCCTTGTGGGATATTTGCTCGTTGGTCAAAATAATATGAATTTCATTGATTTATTTATAAAAAATTATTTTTCATTAGTACGAACTGCTGGTCTGACAGAGACTATGTATATATTGAGTAATATTTTTGATGTAACAATATACTCATCTATCATTTTTATTTGTTTTATTATCTTAATATATTTGTTGAGAGGAAAAAGATATGCAGAATTATTTGCTATAACTATTTTATCAACTGGAGTAGTTGTTTATTTGCTAAAGCTATTCTTCAATGTTACTAGACCTGACGGTGGGGTAGTTAGTGCATTTGGACAAAGTTTTCCAAGTTATCACGCATCGATTTCTACAGTATTTTTTATTTTATTTATTTATATATTTAAGCCATTACTGGATTTTAAAAATAGGTCAATCACTCTATTTTCAAGGTTTCTTTTGCAACTAGTTTGTCTGTCTATGATATTTGTGGTTTCTTTTTCTAGAGTCTACCTAGGGGTTCATTGGTTGAGTGACGTTTTGGGAGGAGTGATTTTAGGTCTAATTATAGTATATTCATCAATAATGTTTTTTAAGACGCGACGATTTCTGTAAGAAAAATATGATAGAATAGTCTAATACAAATATAGATTATAAATTAACGATATATTTATGAATGAATTTTTTGATGCAATGCAGAAGAGAAGGTTTGTTAATGCGATAATCATCGCAACAATACTTCTAGCAGCATTTTTGGCTGTAGAAACTTTAAATGGTATAAAGCAAAACACTTATATTGGTAAGGGTGTCTATCCAACTAATGTAATTGCTATTTCTGGAACTGGTGAAGTTTATGCAGTGCCGGATATTACTTCTTTCTCTTTTTCTGTTATTGGAGAGGGTAAAGATGCATCTGAAGCAAAAGATAAGTTGGTGAAGAAGATGAATCCAATAATAGATGCTGTTAAAGCTCTAGGTATTGAAGATAAAGATATAAAGACTACTGGTTATAATTCATATCCAAAATATGAATATGTACAAGCTGCTTGTTCTCAATCATATTGTCCTCCAGGAAAACAAAATTTAGTTGGGTATGAAGTAAGTCAATCGATTACAGTTAAAATAAGAAAAACAAATAAGGCTGGAGATGTACTTGCAAAAGTTTCTGATCTAGGTGCCACAAACATTTCAGGATTAGATTCTGTTGTTGATGATATGGATACTGTTAAAGCACAAGCTAGAGAAAAAGCTGTTGCAGATGCAAAAGCAAAAGCAAAAGTTTTGGCGAAGACTCTTGGTGTTAGACTAAACAAGGTTGTAAATTTCTATGAGTCAGGAGATTATGCAACACCAATGTATTACGCAAAGGATTCAATGATGGGCGCTGGGGTAATGTCTGCTCCTGCAGCGGTACCACAACTACCTTTGGGTGAGAACAAGATAGTATCTAATGTTACTATCACATACGAGGTAGAGTAGTATTGACTCAAAAGCCTAAGTGAAGTAATATAGTAAATAACCCCCAGCGGGGTTTTTTACTAAACGAGGTTTTTAAACCTTCGTTAACCATAAAAACCATGAGCTTAATAACATATCTAAAAGATACACAAGGAGAGTTAAAGCACGTTAGTTGGCCTTCTAGAGGTCAGGCTATAGGCTTTACTATTGTTGTAGTTCTAGTTTCTGTATTTGTTTCATTTTATCTAGGAGTTTTTGATTACTTATTACACCAAGTTCTAGAGAAGTTTGTTTTTTAATCTAACTAGTCATGTCAAAACAACAACCACAAGCAGGACGAAACTGGTACGTAGTCCACACATACGCTGGCTATGAGAACGCTGTTATGAGAAATCTAAAACAGCGAATCGAGTCATTGGGAATGGAAGATAAGATATTCAATGTTATCGTTCCAACAGAAAAGAAGATTAAAATCAAAGGAGGTAAAAGAGTAGAAGAGGAGGAGAAAATATATCCTGGTTATATTCTTGTTGATATGATTGTAACTGAAGACTCATGGTTCGTAGTAAGAAACACTCCACGTGTTACAGGTTTCGTTGGTTCAGGTGTTTATCCAGTACCAATCGATCCTAAAGAAATAGAAGAATTGTTTGGAAGAATGAATGCTCATAATGTTAAACACAAGATTGATTTATCAGTAAATGATGCAATCAAGATTGTAGATGGTCCATTCAAAGACTTGGAAGGTAAGGTTTCAGAGGTGGATGAAGAGAGAGGTAAGGTTAAGGTTCTTGTGGCTATGTTTGGCCGTGAGACACCAGTTGAGCTAGACTTCTTACAGGTCCGAAAGAGCTAAAACTTCCAAATTTGGCGAACTCCTCGTTGCCAAATTGAAAATGTTCGTCACCTTAGCACTAACTAAGGCTTCTCACATTTTCAATTTCTCACGTCGGATTTCATCCAAATTGTGAAAGTCTTACAATGACGGCAATGGTTGCAAAAATAGGGGATTTATTATAGAGTATCAGAACTAAAAATATGGCAAAGAAAATAACAAAAAAGCTTAAATTGGTCATCCCAGCAGGGAAGGCAACACCAGCTCCTCCAACAGGTCCTGCTTTGGGACAGGCTGGAGTTAACATTGGTGAATTCGTAAAGCAGTTCAACGATGCTACAGCTAAAATGGCTGGAGACATTGTTCCAGTTGAAATCTCAGTTTACGAGGATAGAACATTTTCATTTGTTCTAAAGACTCCACCTGCTTCATCACTTATTCTAAAAGCTCTTGGAAAAGAGAAAGGATCTGGAAAGAATGCAGTTTCAAAGATTGGTTCAATCACAAAAGCTCAGCTAAAAGAGATAGCAGAGAAAAAGATGCCAGACCTAAATGCAAACGATATTGATGCAGCTATGAAAATCATTGCTGGCTCAGCTAGAAGTATGGGGGTTGATGTGAAATAGGTAACATCAACCGGCCGGAGCGCGACGGCGCGAGGCGGGCCCGAGCAATTTTTCAGTAGAAAAATATGCGTGGGTTGATGTGAAATAATATCAAATAAATACTTAAATAAAAAAGGCCTCGAGAGAGGTCTTTTTTATTTTGTTATGACATGCTAGAGTTCGACACAGAAATAGCTCTTTCAAGGAGTGTGAATGGAGAAATTTGGCGCTCTGCCAAGTCATTTGATTAGTGAAATTTTGGATGCTGAATTTATTACTGGTGCTCTGAGAGAAAACGTTAGACCGGGTTCTCTCGACCTTTCTCTAACAGACGAAGTATATCGTGTTCGTGGTGCATTTTTGCCAAGTCATGATGAAACAGTTTTCGATGCTATTAGTAGGGCTGGTGGAATTAGGTTGTATGGTGAAAAAGTACTGCTTGAAAAAGGATGCTGTTATTGTATCCGATTGGCCGAAAGCGTAAAAAGATTTCCAGCAAACGTCTATAGTTTTTGTAACCCAAAGTCCTCAAGTGGTCGAGTAGACCTTCATGTAAGACTTTTGGTTGATCGTTCAGCGAGGTATGACGCGGTCGATAAAAACTATTCAGGTCCGCTTTGGGTCCTGCTGGTTCCAAAAACGTTTCCGATTTTGGTGTCGCCCGGGCTCACACTGAATCAACTGCGGTTCTTCACACGTGATACTAGGTTTGATGAACTCGCACTTGATACGCATTTTGAGTTGCGCGGTGGGCTACTCTACGATGAGAATTCTTCACGTTTTGGATACCGTGATATTCGGCATACTGATAGTGATGGTTCTATTCTTTTGTCTCTCGGGCTTCATTTTCCAGTTCCTGGGTTTGAAGCAATCCAGAACGGTGAGCCAATTGATTTGTCACTAAAGAAGCATTACGATCCCAGAGATTTCTTTCGAGAGATTTCTGTGAGTCGTGATTCTATCACGCTCAATTCTGGCACGTTCTATATTCTCTCAAGTAGGGAGTATGTGAGAGTCCCTGCGAATCTTGCGTGTGAAATGCGACCGATGGATGAGCGCAGTGGAGATCTTCGATCGCACTATGCAGGTTTCATCGATCCAGGTTGGGGAGTTGGTTCTGACGATTCTGGAGCCGGTCGTCCACTGACACTTGAGGTTCGTTCATTTGATAACGGTATCATTATTCGTCATGGTCAGCCCATTGCGAAGATTCGTTTTGAAAGAATGATTGAAGATCCGAGAGAGCATTATGATCAGATGTCGCCAACCTATGGCTCACAGTCTGGTCCTAAACTCGGTAAACAGTTTGCTGATTGGAAATAGTTTTGTATAAATAAAAATCCCTGGTGGCTCGAAGCCACCAGGGTATTTGTTTTATTCTGACTTTTTGACGATATCATGTGTTCCACGCTTTGTTGACCATTCGTCAGGTGAATAGTCGATATGAAGAGTCATTTCCGGAAAAACAGACTTTAGTGCGTTACCCATCTGTTGAGCAATTGGTCTCAGGGTTGGGTGAACAGTCTGTCCTGACCTGAGTTCAGCAATATAAATAGCAGATGGGAGACTCGCGGTGAGCTCACATGCAACATTGAACCCCATGGCAGTATAGTACTGACGAATTTCAGGATTTTCAATCTTTGTGATGCAAGAGATCTGCATCTTGATGATTTTCTCAGCTTCAATCCGAAGATGGATTGGAAGTGAATTCAGATACCATTCATTGAAACCAATACTGGTTGTAAGAAGTGGCATCAGTTGAGTACAGCTACGATGGCGCTGAATATCTCTGAATGATCCGAAATCCAAATGAAATCTGAACTGAATCGTTCCAAATCTTTTAAACCAGTTCGGTAACTCAGTTTTTTCAGGACGAGTTGCAAGCAATTTCATTGCAGCATGATTGTTCCTCATCCTACTCACAGCAAGTTCATCGGTGATGTAGTGAAAATCATCACCGAGTTTAAGGTTTGAATAGTAGTACTCAGAACAGGTAGCCATGTAATCATCCTGTTCTGGGTAACTTTTAAAACCAAAACTGTTTGGATATTTTTCCTTCAAATCATTCAAGATTTTTGCTGAAAGTTCACGAACTTCAGGCAAGGGATGGAAAGACATTTCCTTCACATGATCCCAAGCCTGACGGAGGTTTGTGTGCCAACCAACAAAAGTCGTACAACCAGCAGGGAGAAATGATCTTGCAATATCAAAAGCTTTTGCTTTGATTGCTTTCTCATAAACTCCAGGCTTATCTTCAGGCAACATCGGATACTGAGTTTTCAGGTAAGGAATGAGTTCTTCCAGCACACGGCTGTAAAAATTCATCCATACTTCTTGAATCTCAGCACCTTCTGTGGTCCCAAGAGGATTCAGAACTGGCATTGATTGCATGTCCAAGTAGCGAGTACTTGCTTCCTGTCCATTGTATAGCTCATTGTCCTGAATTGCTTTGGCTGCAAGCATACTCACAAACTCGGCACATATTGTAGTTGTTCCACAATCACCAATTGACTTGTGACCATACCCAACATAGTACTGACCCATGAATTTTTCCGCACCAACCTCAGCAATTTTTTCTCTATGAATTCGAGCAGATCTTGGATCTCTCGAATAAAGTGCCAGAAGCATTGCTGCTGCTTCTGGTGGGAGATCATCATAGATTAGAACATCAGATTGCGGAACGTTGATAATCGTCATGTAAACGAACTCCTTTGCTCCGCGAATGCGGATTCTGTACATTAATCTGGACTTTTTAAAGGTCTTTGTCAATTGACGAAAAAAATAAAATCTATATCTTTGAGCATTAGGAGGTTTGCATGAAAGGCAGACTTATTGTTTTTGATGGTAATGATGGATCTGGCAAGCAACTGCAATCAGAGATGCTGGCCGCATATCTCGTAAAGAAGGGAAAGCCAGTTCTTCTCTTGTCGTTTCCTCGGTACGATACTTTCTTCGGCAAGATGATCAGCGATGCTATCAACGACGATAGCATCGGCTTCGTCGCGATGGATCCGCGATTCGCGTCGCTACCATACGCGAATGATCGAGCGCAGGTGAAAGACCTCATGCATGCTGTACTGCTGATTGGTGGTTTTGTAATTTGTGACCGTTATGTTAGTGCCAACCAGATTCATCAGGGAGGCAAGATTTCATCGGAGTTAAAGCGCGATGAGTTCTTCACTTGGCTCGATGATCTCGAGTACAAGCAGAACGGTCTTCCGCGTCCTGATGTCATTGTCTATCTCGATGTACCACTCGAAATTTCACTCCGTCTCTTGAACAAGAAAAACAAGGACGGCCTCGAGAAGAATCGTGAGTATCTTCAGAACTCGCATGACTGTGCTCAGTTTCTTGTCCTGAACGGACACGAAAAGTGGGCACATGTTCAATGCTCGTCAGATGGTCTGACTCTTCGTACGCCTGAGGATATCCATAATGAGGTAATCTATCGCATCGAACAGAAAGAAGTTCTCTAGCAAGGTCGGCCCGCAAGGGCCGACCTCTTCGTCTTTAAAAAGGTGGTAGTCAATGCTATTATTGCCACATGATTTTAAAGATTAAAAAATTGGTTCCAGATGCTATTTTACCTAGCTATGCTCATCCAGGAGATGCTGGACTTGATATGTATGCAAATGAGACGGTTGTTATAAATCCAAACGAAGCAGTAAAAGTAAAAACAGGGATATCAATCGAGATTCCGGACGGTTTCGTTGGGCTAGTTTGGGATAAAAGTGGTTTATCTACAAATCACAAAATAAAAACCTTAGGTGGAGTTATAGATTCTGGGTATAGAGGGGAGTCGCTTATCGGTCTCATAAATCTAGGTGATACACCATACATTATTGAAAAAGGTCATAAAGTTGCACAGATGCTAATTCAGAAAATTGAGAGAGTTGAGGTTAGTGAAGTTGAAGAACTAACAGATACATCTCGTGGACATGGAGGATTTGGAAGTACAGGAAAGTAAATGAAAGATAAACAGGTTAAAAAAATAATAGATAGTGAGAACAAGAGACAGAAGAGTGTCATAAATCTTATTGCATCTGAAAATTATGTATCAAAAGATGTTTTAGAAGTCTTGGGTTCAGAGCTTACAAATAAATATGCAGAAGGTTATTCGGGGTTTAGATATTATGGTGGTAATAAACATATAGATGAAATTGAGAATCTGGCAAAGGAAAGAGCGTTAAGACTTTTTGGACTATCTTCAAAAAAATGGAGTGTAAATGTTCAAGCTCTTTCTGGTTCACCAGCAAATCTTGCTGTATATG
>CAZKGG010000005.1:0-12372 GCA_964552385.1 uncultured Candidatus Saccharibacteria bacterium | reverse complement strand
GAGAAGCCTGTTACAGAAGAAGATGTCAAAAATGCTTTCGTAAAATATAGTGCTGGTTATCCAGCAGAAACAGTATCTGCGTTAGTTGTTACAAATACTGAAACAGGAAATTATTATGGTGGATTGGATATAGCTAAAGTTTATTTCAAACCAGTCCCAGCTGAAGTTGTCGAGGAGTTTATAAAAACAGGGGTACCTTTTACTAACGCAGGCAGTTTTGACCATGCTCATGATTTGATTTCTCCATATATAGATAGGATTGAGGGTGATAATGATAGTGTAATGGGTTTACCAATAAAACTACTAAAAGAATTGATCGCCAAAGTCAGTTAGCAATAACTTGTTTTAAAAGTATAATTTAGCTACATTATTTAAAGAAAGGAAAAACATGTCACTACCAATGCCAAAACGAGTTCCAGCGCCAGGTTTTTATTACCACTACAAGCACAACCCAGAAGGTCCAGTAAATGATTATGCCTATGAGGTTGTTGGTGTAGGTTTCCATACAGAGGATGATGTTCGTGCTGGTGAAGAGCATTTTGTTGTATACAGACCACTTTATGAAGCATCTGTTTACAGAGCTTCAAAGGATCTTGGTATTCCATGTTTCGACAATCGTCCTCTTGAAATGTGGATGGGTGATGTGGCAAAGGGCGACAGGACTTTTCCTCGTTTTCAAAAAATAACAGATTCAGAGGTTATTCTCGAGCTCACAAGAATCCGAGACGAAATGTATTAGTTTTTAAAAGTCGCCGACTAGTCGGCGACTTTATTTATATATAAATATGAAAAAAATTAAAAAGGTAGATACTATAGAAGCAAAGAGAGCATTTATTATTCCTCAAGAAATAAATTCTCATCGTACAGATCATAGATTTATAAAGAAAATTTCAAAAGGTGTGTTCGACACTAGACTCAAAAATGCTAAAGAAAAAATTTTGAAATTAAAAGAGTCTGAATTGGATAAAATTCTATATAAAAATTCTAAGAAAAGGTTCGAAGCATATAATATGAGTGATTGGTATATATGTGAGGTGTCTATCGATGAAGTTGGTGTTTGGACAAGAGCGGGTGGGTTGCCACTTAGGTGGACAAATGACAACTTAGGAGAAACTGCTAAAAATGTAAAAATGGCACTTGAAACAAAGTCAAAACTTCTAAACAAGAGGGCAAGATACACTATTCCAAATATGTTAGAAACAAATGTTGGTGATTTACAGAAAGAAATATATTTATTTCCGATTATGTTTAAACATAATACTGGTACAAGAGGAAGATATAGGCTAAAGAAGCATGTTGGGTTTGATATTGATGATGGATGTATGAGGTCGATTACTTTAGCAGTTTCTGGTGTAAAAAATATTAAAGCATATATTGGTTTTCCTAAAAATTAGTTATTTATTGACATATTAATCTCATCGTGTTATACCGAAATTAGAAGGAGGAAATAAAAGTGATCGAGAAAATGGGTTTCTTGTACGCTTCCGAGAATAGAGAGACGTTTTTCAAACGAATTTCTTTTCTTTTTCCAACATCCGATCCTCGATACAAGAAGATTGTCGAGGCATACGATGATGCAAAAGATGCGTTTCGTGAAATAAGTCGTGATGATGGTGAACGGTACTTCGAGCATATTCGTGCCGCAGTACTTATTCTCATCGACCATCTCAGAGTAAAAGATTATAAACTTATCATTGCACTTTTGCTTCATGATATTGTCGAGGATATTCCGTCTTGGACTATCGAGCGAGTTCGTAATAAGTACGGTGAGGAAGTTGCGCTTATGGTGGAGTACATGACGAAACCACCACTTGAAAATTTTGTTTCAAAGGTTGAACGTGACGAAGCCTATCATAGTCGATTTGAGTATGCACCCAGAGAATTTTTTCTTTTGAAACTTTCCGACAGGTTGCATAATCTTATTACCTTGAAAGGTTGTACTCCTGATAAGCAAAAGAGGAAAATCGAGGAAACCAAAAGGTATTATCTTCCGTATGCTGAAAAGCACTACATTTTGTATCACGAGATCATTGAGGCTATCGATCTTTGTGAGAAAGCTATTGCTTGATTTTTTACGGGCTGGGATACCCCCAGCCTTTTTTAAAAACAACTCTCGAGTGAGAGTTGTTTTTTTGTTATGTTGTAACTTCTTCTGTCGGTTCTTCTGGAAGAGTTTCAAACTTTGCCACAAAATCCATCATCCACTTTTGGTTATCTTCATCACTATTTTCTTTCATTTTTTCTACTAATTCAGGATGAGCTTCTGACAAGTGTATCATTCCATTAGCTACCATTTCATCTGCTGTTTCCCCAGTGATAATTGCATTACAAGTAGGTTCTCCTCCCATCTCACTACATGTTATTTTTTTCATTTTTATAAGTATATTATTTATTAAATACAACTTACATAGTTTATCAAAATATTGTTATAATCTGAAATTATGAAGACATTTTCAGAAAGAGTATTGAAATTAGCATTGTCTATTCCGAAAGGAAGAGTTAGTACTTATGGTAGAATTGCTCGAGTTGCTGGGGCGGGCCCTATGGCATCCCAGAGTATTACAAGTATTCTTGTGAAGTATTGGAACGAGGGAAATCATAAAATACCATGGCATAGAATAGTTTATGCAGATGGTCGTGTCTGGGTCGATGAAAAACATAAAGCAGATAGGTTGAAACTTTATAACAAAGAAAAAATTAAAATTGATGAAAAGGGAAGAATAGTAGATTTTAATAAAGTATTATTTGAATTTAAATAAATGAAAAAACAAATACTAATTATAAGTGGTGGGGACACATTTGAATCGTATGATGATTTTTTAAACTATCTGAAAAATACAAAGGCTGATATTCAACGTATGAAGGAAATTAAAGATGACTGGAAACCCCTGCTTAGAGAAAATCTGGGGGAGGAGTACGAAGTTTTTATTCCTACAATGCCGAACAAGTATAATGCAAAGTACGAAGAATGGAAAATTTGGTTTGAAAAGATTATTCCACAGTTAAATGATGGCTTGATTTTGATTGGTCACTCACTCGGTGCTTCGTTTCTAATAAAATATCTTTCGGAAAATGAAATACAAAGGGTAATAAAAGCACTTTTTTTGGTAGGAACTCCATACGATGTGGATTGTTTTGGTTTTGGTCTTGCTAGCTTTGCATTGCCAGAAAAAATAAATATGCCGACAAAAAATATTTTCCTATACCACAGCAAAGATGACTTTGTAGTTCCATTTTCAGCATTCGAAAAATACAAAGTAATATTTCCAAATGCAATTTTTAAAGAGTTTGAAGACAGAACACATTTTATAGATGATAATTTTCCTGAATTGTCAGTGGATATTAAATCACTAAAATAATATGAAAATAATTTCACTAAATACGTGGGGTGCTAGAGCTGGGCACAAAGAATTCCTAGATTTTATCAAGATAAATGCAGAAACAACAGATATTTTTTGTTTACAAGAGGTTTGGGATGTTAAAAGTGAAAAGGCAAAAGAGGTAAGCTCTTTGTTGGAAGAAGCTGTTGTTGGTGGTGTTGTTTTGCAGAATATGATGACGAACTTGTATTCTGAGCTTTGTTCGATATTGCCAAACTTTAATGGTTTTTTTAGGCCACATTATGGTGATCATTATGGTTTAGCCATGTTTGTAAAAAAGAATCTTAACTTATTAGAAGAAGGTGATGTGTTTGTTTATAAAGACAGAGATTTTGTTCCAACGGGTGATGTGGGTAACCATGCCAGAAATATACAATATGCAAATATCGGTAATGATGATGGGTTAGTTACTATCATAAACTTTCATGGTTTATGGAACGGAAAAGGAAAAACAGATACTGAAGATAGAATAATCCAATCAAAAAATATTATTGGATATATTTCACGAATAAGTAACCCAGTAGTTTTGTGTGGGGATTTTAACTTATTACCTGAGACTGAAAGTTTAAAATTGTTTGAGGAGTCTGGGTTAAGAAACTTGATTAAAGAATTTGATATAAAATCTACACGAACCAGCTTGTATAAAAAGGAACATCGTTTTGCTGATTATGCTTTTATATCACCAGAAATTGTAGTTAAAGATTTCAAGGTTTTGCCAGATGAAGTTTCTGATCATTCACCTTTATATATTGAATTTTAATGAAAAGTAGTAGAACTAAAAAAATAGGTGTATTTGATTCCGGCTTTGGGGGTTTAGATATACTTCGGGGTATTGAGGGTAAACTAGGAGACTACGAATATATTTTTTTAGCTGATTCTGCTAGAGCTCCATATGGCAACAGATCGCACGATAAAATTTTAGAATTTACCACAGAAGCAGTAGACTTTTTGTTTGAGAAAGGCTGTGAACTAGTTATACTGGCTTGTAATACAGCATCCAGTGATGCTCTTCATAAAATACAAAGTGAGTATCTACCTAAAAAACATCCAAATAAACGTGTATTAGGGGTGCTAATACCAGCAGTAGAATAGGCGGTAAAAGTTACAAAAAATAAAAAAATTGGCGTGATAGCCACGCTTGCAACAGTAAAATCTGAAGCATTTGTTGATGAGTTCAGAAAAATTGATAGCAAAATAAAAGTTTATCAAAATGCTTGTCCGCTATTGGTTCCGATAGTTGAGTATGATGAGATAAATAATTCTGCGACCCAAATTGTTCTACAGAACTATCTCAAGCCACTTTTATCTAAAAAGATTGATACATTGGTATTGGGTTGTACACACTATGGTCTTTTGGAAAAGAAAATCAAGAAAATAGTTGGCCCAAATGTAAAAATAATATCTGAGGCCAGAGTTGTCCCAAGTAAGTTGGAAAATTATTTAAAAAGGCATACTGATATTGAGCAAAAAATAAGTTTAAATGCCAAGATTACATTTTACTCAACTGATATGACTCAAAATTTTCAGAAACTTGGTAGTAGATTTTTTGGTCGCAATATATCATCTGAAAAAGTCACAAAGTTAGTTTAGTCTCAAATACCTTTTTAGGTCAAAAGGTATGAAAAATTGTAAAATGTACTATAATAGTTTTTATGTCTATACGTCATCACTCAAAATATCCAGTACTAATGTTTTTTGTTTTTATACTTTTATTAATTTTAATAGTATTGTTTGGATTCAAACCGAAAATTTTAAATTCTAAATTTAATTTGAAGCCTATTTATTTTGGCATTAACTATAATATTGATTAAATTATATGAAGAAAATATTAACCTTTCTTGTTGTGGTAGGTATCGTTGTTGGTGGAGCGTTATATTTTAAAAATCACAAAACTGTAAAAGAAGAGAAGGTTGTATACAAGACAACGTTTGAGTCTGATGAATTCGTTCGTTTTGATATGGAAGCATATGATTCTATACTTCAAAATTACTGGGCTCCACATTCTCAATATGATTTAAATAGTTATTTTAAATTAGCTGTTGAGAAGGTAAGCGGTAAATCGTATGTACTAGCTTCATCAACTAGAGAAGCGACAGCGGAAATGTTGTTCAAGGCCTTTAATGAAGCTACCAGTACAGAAATGAAGAAGGGTTTGGCATTGAACACTCTTATACTGACTTTATACAATCTTCAACCGTTGGGTAGAAATGGTATTTTGTCTACACAACAGGAAACAGAGCTAAGACAAAATGTTGCAAATATAGATACAACTAAAAATTTATATCAAAATCTTGGTTTAGAAAAAGGTGCCAAACCTGAGGAGATAGTAAAAGCTTTTGAAAAGAAAGATGGTGAGTTAAAAGCTTCAACATCACCAGAAGCAAAGGCTCAGAGGGAACAGTTGGCGTATACAAAAAAAGTTCTCACAAATCCCCAAAGCAAGGCTTTGTATGATCAGGCTGGAGTTGAGCCAACAGTTTTTATTCACAAACTTGGTAATACTTTATACATGTATGTTAGCAAGATTTCCCCAACCACTTTTGGAGAGTTTGCTGTGGCTATCGATGGTGCATCAACAACTCCAAATATGAATAGTATGATATTGGATTTCAGGGGAAATGTTGGGGGGTCTCTAGATTTCCTACAAAACTTTCTAGGTTTATTTATTGGTCCAAATCAGTACGCATTTGATTTGTTCCATCAAGGAGATTATCAAGTTCAAAGAACTGTTCAGCTAAAGTATTCATTGCTTGATAGATACAAAGAAATCGCGATTATAACTGACAATATGACTCAGTCTACAGCAGAACTTACAGCTGCAACATTTAAGAGACTTCATTTGGGTAAAACTGTGGGAACAAATACTCGGGGATGGGGAACTGTGGAAAATACATATCCATTAAATACTGTCATTGATCCAAAAGTTAAATATACTCTTTTGCTCGTAAACAGTATTACTCTTCGAGATGACAATCAATCAATAGAGGGAATGGGTGTTGATCCAAATGTTAGAACTACAGATAAAAATTGGAAGAGTAAGCTTGGTGGCACATTTAATTCAACTTCACTTATTGAAGCATTGAAACAGACAGCAGATAGTAAGCCACTTAAATAGTTTTGTAAGTCCTACAGAGATTTATATCCAATCACTCGCATAATTATTGCTAGTCGTGGTGCTTTAGTTCAAGTTCGTGTTGGTGTGTGTCTCGTTCAACTTTTAATCTCTTTGATTTTTGAGTAATAGCCATAATAGAGAGTACTGCAATATATGTTGCAAGAACTTCTTCTGGTATGTGGTATTCCTTGTGCATCACAACAGTTGCGACCATTATTCCAATAACTAGAACAGTCCATCCGATTACGAACCATTCACCTGGGTGTCTGTCTCTTCTGAATTCATACCATCTTTCAAATTCTTTTACCCCAGCAAATATAACTAGTAATGCAACATATATAACTAAAATTGATGGGAGAATTTCTCCGAGTATATGGTCATAAGTAAAGTCTATAATAATCGCCGCATATGATAATAAACACCAAAGGTTTGTAATATATCTCCAAAAAATATCTTTTATGATTGGGTTTTCTACTGACATAAAATTATTATAACACACAAAATAGCGCACTGTGAATTGTCTATATATATACATATGCTAATATATGCATATGACAGATTTGTGCAAAGAGATAGCCCAGATGGGAAAGGGTATAGGAAACGAAAATCGTTACCGTATTTTAGAAACGGTCATGAACGGTTCTAAAACAGTGAGCGAAATAGCGGAAGAAGTAAAACTTCCTCAGCCGGCAGTATCTCAGAACTTAAAAATTTTGAAATCTGCAAACCTCGTTCAGGATGAAAGAAGAGGTAAGGAAGTTTTTTATTCAGTAAACGTTTCTTATATGGCAAAGCTTTTAAAAAAGTTAGCTGTTGACGTTTCCAGAGGTGATAATAAAAAATAAGTCTTTAAAATTAATATAAAAATATGAGCAAATTCAATGAATTAGTAGATTCAAGTGTACTTAGTAATGCAGTAAATAATTTAAAATCAAATGGTTTTTTGGTGGAAATAGCTGAAACTAAAAGTGAGGCTTTGGAGAAAATAAAGTCTATGATACCTGGGGGGTCTTCAGTTATGAATGGTTCTTCAACAACTTTAAATCAGATTGGTTTTGTAGAGTATTTAAAAGAAGGAAAACATGGTTGGAATAATTTGCATGCAAATATTTTGGCGGAAACAGATAAAGAAAAGCAGGCTAAACTTCGAAAGGAGTCGATCCTTTCTGATTTCTATCTAGGATCTGCTCATGCTGTCTCTCAGACTGGAGAAGTTCTAATAGCATCTGCTACAGGAAGTCAGTTGCCTCATCTAGTTTTTACCTCACAGAATATTATTTTGGTAGTTAGTACAAAGAAAATAGCAAAAGATTTTTCAGAAGCAGTGACTAGAATTGAAGAACACGTTGTTCCTTTGGAAGACGAAAGAATGAAAAGTGTAGGTTACCCAGGAACTGTTTATTCAAAACTTTTAGTTTTGAGATCAGAACCAGCAATGATGGGTAGAAAAGTGACTATTTTGTTTGTTAAGGAAGATTTAGGATTTTAATTTTTAATTAATATATAATAAAAGCTAGTTTTTACTGGCTTTTATTATATATAAATATGAAAATAGAATGGAATAGTGTGACTTGGTATTCAAAGCTTTTAGCAATAATTGTTTTTGTGGCAACATTTTGGTTAGCTTTTTGTTTTGGGGTTCAATATGAAAAAATTGTTGAATTTAATAAAGTAATTAAAAAAAATGAAACTGAAGTCAGTACAATTAAACTGCCAAACACTGGTGATCTTGTATTATCTGTTGGAGAAGAGAAGTCAGTTGGTAAATTAAAAATTAAATTAAACTCTGTTCCAAATGACTACAGGTGTCCTGTTGATGTTCAATGTATTCAAGCTGGAGCTATCAACACAAATATCACCTTCACTTTTGGTAGTGAGACGGTAACAAAAAATATGCCATCTGATGAAGTACCTCAAGAATTTTCAGGATTTAAAATATCAATTTCAGAGATTAATCCACCATTGTATAGTGGTAAAACCACAAAACAGTCTGATTATCGTATAAAATTTCATATCGAAAAAAGTAGGTAATATTTTGGTTGGTTAATTGTAATAGGTGTATAGTATACAGATGAATACCGATACTGATACTCTATCTGACGAGCAATTGGCACGTCTTGTTCAGGATGGAGATACTGAAAAATTTGGTTTAATTATGGAGCGCTATCAAGCCAAGCTTTTTAGATATGGTAAAAAATTTCTCTTTGACAATGACAATATTGAAGATGTTGTGCAAGATGTATTTATAAAAACATTTCAAAACATAATGAGTTTTGATACATCACAAAGATTTTCACCGTGGATATATAGAATTGCTCACAATACATATATAAATGCCATAAAAAAGAAATCATCGGGTCCTTTGTATCTATTTGATTTTGATACAGTACTTTCCTATACAGTAGTTGATGATCCTGTGGTTAGAGAGCGGGAACAAAGAGAGATGAAAGATATCGTAGATAAGGGTCTTTCGTTGATAGAACCAAAGTACCGTGAAATATTGGTTTTGTTTTATATAGAGGAATTGAGTTATAAAGAAATAGCGGAAATTTTACATATACCCATAGGTACTGTGGGGGTAAGAATAATGAGAGCTAAAGAAATTTTGAAAAGTGCGATGGAGGAGTCAAAAATAGAAATACCAACAACATGAACAACATAGAAAATATACAATCAAATAAAATAAAAGAGGATATACTTGAGAAAATCAAGTCGGGCAAGCTTAATATGAGGCCGAAGTATTATTTCGTAATTAAACTGGTTTTTCTAGCTATTGCTACTTTTGTCATGTTTATCTTGTCTGCAGTTATTGTTAGCTATGTTATTTTTACTTTAAAAGTAAGTGGTCAGACTAATCTTTTAACTTTTGGCCCCAGAGGCTTGTATCACTTTCTACTTGCATTGCCTTGGCTAGTTTTATTTATAGATGTAGGGCTAATTATCATTATTGATTGGTTGTTAAAGAGTTTTAGGTTTGGTTATAACAGTTCGATACTCTTTCTTTTGGTTGTAACTCTAGTTTCAATAACTGTATTAGCAACAATAATAAATTACACATCATTTCATAAGAATCTAATGAATATGGCTGAGAGAAAAAATCTACCATTTGCTGGGGGTTTCTATATGGGTATAAAAAAATCCCATGGCAGTCAGGGTATTTTCAGAGGAGAAATTGTTTCTATAGAGAGTACAAGTACATTTTATATAAAACATAGTGATTTTGATTCCGATACAGATGACTCAGTAATAGAAGTGTTCACTCCAGATGGGTCTGATGTTTTTACACTATTTTTGCGTGACGGAGATGAAGTTTTTATAGCAGGAGACAAAATTCCAGATGGAATAAGGGCTTATGGAATAAGAAAATTGACTGAACAAAATTAAAATTGTTTTATATACATTTTTTTGAAATAAAATGCTGTAACTTTTGTATCAAATGTGCTGCAGACAAGGTTGCAGTTAATCATTATTAGCATTAAAGGCGATATATGGTCCTCGGACCGAATTAATTTAATCTATAATCATAAATATGAAAGAAAAAAGATATAAAAAAGTAAAAAATGCCATTATTGCCGGTGCAAGTTCTGGAATAGTGGCGGGTATGATACTTATGGGAACTAGCAATGTTGCTTTTGCTGAAACAGCAGATCTAAATGTTCCTGCTTACACACAAAATGCAAATGATACTGGAATGCATATGATGCGAAGATGGAACTCTCCAAAGGGTATGAATACTTTAGCTGGCACTTTAGGTCTAAGTAGGGACGAAATTAAACAAGAACTGAAATCCGGAAAGACTATGAAGCAAATTATGCAGGAACATGGAATAGATACGACACAATTAAATAAAAATTTTAGGAGCGGTAGAATTGCGAAAAATCATAATATGAATATTTGATTTGAATAATACAAACTATGTATTATAATCAGTAAATTAATTCATAAAATAAAAATAAATGGAGGAACAAAAGAGTGGAAATGGTGCAGTTATGTGGGGGGTTGCTGTTGTAGTGATAGCACTTCTTGCTTTTGGTGGATATAAGTATATGAATAAAGGGGATGCTCCAGAAGTAGTAACCCTTCCAAACGCGAATGACACAACAGTTAATGTTGCAAGTTTGTTGTATAAAGACGGAGCATATTCAGCTACAGGCTCATATGTTTCTCCTGCAGGAGAAGAATCAATTGTTGTTGATCTAACAATCAAAGGTGATACTGTATCTGATGTAACAGTTACATCACAGGCAACAAGAAGAGAGTCAAAAGAGTGGCAAGGAAAATTCATATCTGGTGTTAAGGCACAGATTGTTGGTAAAAAAATAAATGAGATTGCTCTAACAAAAGTTTCAGGGTCATCTCTTACGCCAAAAGGATTTACGGACGCTCTAGCAAAAATCAAAGTTCAAGCTAAGGCTTAAGAATAACTATATGACCAAGTTTGAGTTTCAAGCCATTGGAACATCTTGGCAAATAGATATACAAGACGACCTCTCGCAAGAAGCGGAGGTTGTTTTGTTGCAAAAAATAAATGATAGGATTGCAGATTTTGATCTGAACTATTCCCGTTTCAGAGCGGATTCATTGGTAACAAGAATGTCAAAGGAAAAAGGTCAATTTGAACTACCTTCAGATGCTGATTTAATGATTAATTTATATAAAAAAATTTATGAAGTAACTGGAGGTTTAGTCACACCTCTTATCGGCCAAGTTTTAGTTGATGCTGGTTATGATGCAAACTACTCTCTGTCTCCAAAACATCTTTCAAAACCAAAGAAATGGGAAGAAGTCATTATTTGGAATAATCCAAATCTAACTTTGCTTGAACCTGCAATTCTTGATTTTGGTGCTGCGGGAAAAGGTTATTTAGTAGATATTGTCTGTGAGGTTATAGAAGATTTTGGTGTTTTATCATACTGTGTAGATGCTGGTGGTGATATGCATGACAAAAATACAAATGGAGAGATGTTGAGGGTTGGTCTCGAGCATCCAGATGATAAGACAATGGTTATTGGGGTTGTAGAGATTTTAAATCAAAGTTTATGTGGTTCTGCTGGCAATAGAAGAAAGTGGGCAGATTTTCACCATATTATAAATCCAGATACACTCTCATCTCCAAAAGATATCTTAGCTGTTTGGACTATTGCTGATACAACGATACTTGCTGATATCCTTACTACAGGATTATTTTTTGTTTCTCCAGAGATTTTGCAAGAACATTTCAATTTTGACTATCTCATTGTTTACTCTGACTTTTCAATAAAAAAGTCAGAGGGTTTTAACGCTGAAATATTTACTTCATAGTGTTATCATAAAGACATGAAATATATAGATAATTTTTTGAATGGGATAACAATGTATAAGTTAGTTTTATATGGACTAACTATTTTGTCACTTATTGCAATATTATTCGAATTTTTAGGAATTTTGTCATACAGTGGGATATCTCTCATTTCTACACTCTTAGTTTTGTTATTCTCATGCTTTATAGCAAATCAGTTGCTTGCTATGTTGTTTAAGGTTCAAACAAATGTCGAATCTGTTTGGATATCAGCATACATACTTTTTTTTGTTCTATTTCCTGCAGTTACGATAAATGATTATCTGATTACAGCCATTTTCGGCTTAGTGGCTATGGCTTCAAAGTATTTACTTACGATTGATAATAAACATATATTTAACCCGGTTGCTATCTCAATATTCTTACTTGGATTATTTGGTTTTAGTGCGGGTGCTTGGTGGGTAGGAACTCCAGCACTTTTTATACCACTTGTTGTACTTTGTTTTCTTGTATTGAGAAAACTAAAAAGATTTCAGATGTTCTCAGTGTTTATATTGGTTAGTTTAGTAAGTATTGTTTTATTTAGTTATAAAAACATT
>CAZKGG010000004.1:9478-13146 GCA_964552385.1 uncultured Candidatus Saccharibacteria bacterium | reverse complement strand
GGTGTCCACGTTGTGGAACAGCACTTTCATCTCACGAACTAGCTCAAGGTTATCAAGATGATAAAGATCTTTCAGTAACTGCAAAGTTTAAAATAAAAGGAGTAGACAATGGATATTTTTTAGCTTGGACAACAACACCTTGGACGCTACCCGGAAACGTTGCCTTAGCTGTTGGGGCTGATATTACATATGTCGAGGCAAAAGTTACTACTCAAAACGGTAGTGAGATTTTAGTTCTAGCAAAAGACAGGCTTTCTGTTCTTACAGAGCCTTATGAAATAGTGGCAGAGCATAAGGGAAGTGAATGTGCTGGTATGGAGTACGAACCGTTATATCCATTTATGCAACAAAAGTTTGGAGACAAAAATCCAGGAGCTTTTACAAAAGCATACAAGGTATATGTTGCTGACTTCGTTACTACAACAGATGGAACAGGTATTGTTCACACAGCTGTTATGTACGGACAGGATGACTTTGTTTTGGGAAACCAGATTGGTTTGCCAAAGTTCCATTTGGTAAAAGAAGATGGCCACTATTTGGATGGAATGGATTTTCTTTCAGATAGATTTGTTAAGGATGAAGAGGTTGCAGTCGATGTTATTAAAGATTTGGCACACAGAGGATTACTTTTCAAAAAAGAAAAGTATGAGCACTCATACCCACATTGTTGGAGATGTAAAACACCTCTTATCTATTATGCTAGGGATTCTTGGTATATTGCCATGTCAAAACTTCGTGGAGAACTTCTTTCTGAAAATGAAGGTATCACATGGGAACCATCACATATCAAAGAAGGTCGTTTTGGTGAGTGGTTAAAAGAAATAAAAGACTGGGCAATAAGTCGTGAGAGATATTGGGGAACCCCACTGCCTATATGGAAAAATGAAGAAGGGAAAATAAAAGTTATAGGAAGTGTTGACGATTTGAAAAAGTTTTCTAAAAAATCCGGAAACAAATACTACATAATTCGTCACGGTGAGGGTGAACATAATGTTGCAAATATAATCAGCTCTAAAAAAGATGATAATTTTCATCTTACAGAAAAGGGAAGAGAGCAGGTAAAAGCTTCAGCAGAAATGTTGAAAGGAAAAGGAATTACAAAAATAATTTCATCACCTTTTGTTAGAACAAAAGAAACCACAGAAATATTAAAAGATATTCTGGGTTTGAAAGATGACAATGTTTCTTTTGACGATAGATTGGCAGAGCATGATCTCGGGACACTTAGTGGTCAGAGTGTGGATGAGTACCACAAAATTGCCAAGACGGATGAAGAAATATATGAAATGAAAGTTGGAGGTGGAGAGAGTCTAGCTGATATAAAAGTTAGAACTGGTCAGTTTATTTATGATACTGATAAAGCTAATCAAAATGAGACGATACTCATCGTAGCTCATGAGCATACATCTTGGGCGCTAGAGTCTGCTGGAAGAGGTTATGACAAAAAACAAACTATTGATTTTGCAAAAGATAAAGAAGAGTTTATAAAAAATGCAGAAGTTCATGAGTTGGATTTTATTCAACTTCCACACAATGCATTTTTTGAAATTGACCTACATAAACCATATATAGATAGTGTAGAGCTTGTTGATGAAGATGGAAGTGTATTAACTCGAGTAAAAGAAGTTATGGATGTTTGGTTTGATTCTGGTGCTATGCCTTTTGCTCAGGATCACTATCCTTGGAACGAGGGAGAGTTGGCCTATCCAGCTGATTTTATTTCTGAAGCCATAGATCAGACTCGCGGCTGGTTCTATACATTACACGCTATTGGAGTTTTGATGGGCAAAGGCAAAGCGTATAAAAACGTTATCTGTCTTGGTCACATCCTGGATAGTGAGGGAAAGAAGATGTCTAAATCAATTGGAAATATTATTGACCCATGGCTTATGATGGATAAATACGGAGTAGATGCTTTGAGGCTTTGGATGTATACGGTAAATAGCCCAGGGGATTCAAAAAACTTTGATGAGAAAACTGTTGATGAAATAGTGAAGAAAGTTTTTAATCCATTGCTGAACATTGTTGCTTTCTATGAGTTATATAAAGATGAAACGATAGTTGCTCACAATAAAAGTGAAAATGTATTGGATAAATGGATATTGTCACGACTAAATGAATTAATTTCAAACGGAACTTTATCACTTGAGAAGTTTCAAGTTTTTGAGTCGGCTAGACCAATACGAGATTTTGTTAATGACTTTTCAACTTGGTATGTAAGACGTTCAAGAGAAAGATTTAAGTCAGACGACTCAAAGGAAAAAGGGGATGCACTAGGCACAACTCTCTTTGTATTAAAGGAGTTATCAAAATATATGGCGCCATTTGCACCTTTTTTCTCAGAACAGGTCTACCAACAGATAAAAGTAGATAGTGATGCTGAAAGTGTGCATTTATGTGATTGGCCTGAAGCTGGAGAGGTTGATTCTGAAATAATTGAAAATATGAAAAAAGTGAGAGAAGTCGTAACATCAGCTCTTGAGATAAGACAAAAGTCAGGGCACAAGGTGCGTCAACCACTAGCAAAACTTTCTATTGGAGAAAATCTCGCACAAGAATTTTTAGAAATTATTGCTGATGAAGTAAACGTAAAAGATGTTGTGATTGAAGGAAATGAAGTAAGACTCGATACAGAATTAACAATTGATCTGAAAAAAGAGGGAATTGCTCGAGATATTATTCGAGCTATTCAGGATGCACGAAAGAAGGAAAATCTAAATCCAAGTGACAGTATTAAACTTGTCGTGAACACTGATAAAAGAGAAATAGTGGATGAATATATGGAAATGATAAAAACCCCAACTGGTGTGAATGAACTTTCTTATTCTTCAGACAAACAGGCATATCCTGTTGAGGTGGAGGGCAGTACTTCTTTCTCTGTGATAAAGTAGGGGTAATGTCCTACCATATCTATACAACAGAGGGGATTATTCTAAAGAGAACTACTTTTGGAGAGGCAAATTTAATGCTGTATATTCTTACTCAAGATTTGGGTTTAATAATAGCTTCGGCTCGTTCAGCGCGTGTATCTGCTTCAAAGTTACGTCCAGCGCTGCAAGAATATACTAGAGTTACGGTATCTTGTGTTAAGGGAAAAGGGGGGTGGAAAGTTACAAATGTAGCTCATATAAAAAATTATTATTTCGATAGTCCAAAATATACTCACAAGGTTTTAGCTCAAGTAGTTTCACTTCTTATTAAAATGATGCCAGGTGAGTCTGTAAACAAAAATATTTTTGATTTGGTTGATTCAGCCTTTTCGGAATTAAAGAATATAAATAACGATGATTTAGAAAGTTTTGAAACAGTAGTCGTTTTGAGAATACTGTTTGAACTTGGGTATGTTGCGCGAGACGGCCAAACAGAAAAAATCTTGGAGAATTCAAAAAATTGGAATAAAGATATTATTCTAGATGTAACAAACAATCGCAGGGGTATTGTTTCAGTTATAAATAATGCACTAAAGGAAAGTCAGCTGTAGTTTGTAAACTAGAAACATTGAATGATGGTGTGGTATAATTGATTAATATGGATCCTGAAGAAAGTAGTATAGAAAGATTAAAAAGGAATTTATATTCTCGAAATGAGAATCTGGTTCCAAAAGAAAAAAGAACTCCTGTTCCAGCACACGAGCTGGATGTAAAAAGCGATTGGGGAGATAATCCAAC
>CAZKGG010000004.1:0-9378 GCA_964552385.1 uncultured Candidatus Saccharibacteria bacterium | reverse complement strand
GTATTGTTCGGAGAAAAAGATGCAGTTAAGGAATTTAAATTAAAACTTGAATATAAAGTTAAAGGTTCAAATGCAGTTTTTTCAAAAGAAAAGATATTTTCTGTGGCTATTGGTTCATCACCACTTATACTTGATATTGATTATCCAAAGGAGGTTAACTCGGGACAAATAATTACGCTTACGATTAACCTAACTTCAAACTCCGGCGTGCCTGTTAGAAATACGTTAGTTAAAATCGAATACCCATATGGCTTTACCTACAAGGATTCAAGTATAAAACCATATAGAGATAACTCAGTGTGGAATTTGGGTGATATGAAGGATGGTGATAAAAAAGTATTAACGGTTAGAGGAGTTTTGGTTGGTCAGAATTTAGAAGATAGGTCTTTTAGAGTATCTGCGGGGTCACAGAGTGTTGATAATTCAAAAGATTTTGATACATCACTTGCGACAGGTATATATACTATCGGTATAAGAAAATCTTTTTATAATCTTGATATAACAACTGATCAAAAAAACGTATATACTCCATCTCAATATATTCCAGTGAATATTAAGTGGCAAAATACACTACCAGATAAGATTCTAAACAATCAAATAGAGGTTACAATTTCAGGAAATGCATTCGATAGAAACAGTGTTTCTCCTGGAAATGGTGGTTTTTATAAATCTGTAGATAACAGTATTGTTTGGGATAAACATGTTGATAGTGAATTAGCGCTGCTTTTACCTGGTGATTCTGATGGCGTAACATTTACATTGTTGTCACTATCAGATTTAACATCTGGAAAGATTATTAAAAATCCTCATATAGATTTGCATGTTGTTATGTCTGGTGACAGAACAGGAACAGAGAGTTCAACAGTTTCATCTGAAGAAGATGTAACAATAAAAATATCTTCAATACTTGGTATTAAAGCAAAGTCTTTAAGAGATATTGGTCCATTTACTAATTCTGGTCCGATTCCACCCAAGGCAGATAAAGAGACGACCTATACAATAACTTGGACTTTGTCTAATACAACAAACGATTTAAAGGGTGCTATTGTAACTGCCTCCTTACCTGTAGGTGTTGTTTGGAAAGGTGAGTCTTCTCCATCTGGAGAAAAGATTGAATATGATTCTGATAAGAAAACTGTAACTTGGAATGTGGGTGGAGTATCTTCTGGAATAGGATATGCATATGCTCCTAGAGAAGTTTCTTTTAAAGTTGGTATAACACCAAGTATTAATCAAGCTGGATTTGAGGCACAACTAGTATCTATTACAAACGCAACTGCAATGGATTCCTATACTGAAAGGAGTGTTTCAGCAACTGCAGTTCCAGTTACTACAAAATATTCAGATCCTTCTTTTACAATAGGTAAGGAAGTTGTAACAAAATAGGCTTACTATTGGCTAAATTATAAAGTCGGGGTAGTATACAAATATGGCAGAAAAAAATAACGAACTAATGGAAAAAATAGTCTCTCTGTGTAAGAGAAGAGGTTTTATATTTCAAGGCTCTGAAATATATGGTGGTTTTGCTGGTACTTGGGATTATGGTCCATACGGGGCTGAATTAGCCAATAATATAAAAAATATATGGTGGAAAATGTTCATATCTGATAGGGAAGATATGTACGGTGTTGATGCTGCAATAATAATGAACCCAAAGGCTTGGGAGGCATCAGGTCACGTTTCTGGTTTTTCTGATCCTCTTGTTGAGTGTGAAAAATGTCATCATAGATTTAGAGCAGATCAACTGGAAGATAAAACCAAGTGTCCTGATTGTGGTGGAAAGTTGGGAGAAGAAAGGCAATTCAATATGATGTTTAAAACTCATGTTGGTGCAACAGAAGATGAAAGTGCGGTGGCATATCTACGACCTGAAACTGCCGGAGGTATGTTTGTTAATTTTAAAAATATTATGGATTCTATCCATCCAAAACTACCTTTTGGAATGGGACAGATAGGAAAGGCGTTTAGAAATGAGATTGCTCCTAGAGATTTTATTTTTAGATCAAGAGAGTTTAGACAGATGGAAATAGAATACTTTGTTGATCCTAGAGATGAGAAAAAAGTCATGTCAGTTTTTGATTCTTGGTTTGAAGAGCAGATGAGATTTCTAAGGGAGATTGGATTGAGCGAAAACAAACTACATAAAATTGAGGTATCCGAGGCAGATAGAGCTTTCTATTCAAAGAGAAGCATTGATACAGAGTTTGATTTTTCATTTGGTCAAAAAGAACTTTTGGGTCTTGCGTATAGAACCGACTATGATTTGAAAAATCATTCCACATACTCTGGAGTTGATTTGTCGTATTTTGATGAAGAGACAAAGGAGAGGATAGTGCCTCATTGTATTGAGCCAACTTTTGGTCTTGAGAGATTGGTTCTGGCTGTTATGTCAGATGCATATTCTGAAGAGGAGAAAGATGGTGAGGTGAGAGCATATCTAAAATTTTCACCAAAAGTTGCTCCTGTAAAACTTGCTGTATTTCCATTGCTAAAAAATAAGCCTGAATTAATAAATAAAGCTACTGAAGTCTATAAAATTCTGAAAAAAGAATTCGGAGCGGTAATGTTTGATGACAACGGTAATATTGGAAAGCGTTACCGAAGACAAGACGAGATAGGTACTCCTTGGTGTGTAACAGTTGACTTTGATACTGTAGAAAAAGATGCTGGTATTACTGTGAGAGATAGGGATTCTGGTGAACAAAAGAGAATGACTGTTGTAGAACTTATAGAATTTGTTAAGAAAGAATTGTCAAAATAATCCGTCTTATGTTTTGTTGTGATATAATCAATTCATTATCAACTAAAAACCTAGCCAGATGGAAACTAGAGAACAAAATATAACTATTAGTCTTGGTACTATTACCAAAACTATTGTAATAGGACTTTTGTTTGTTGCACTTTATATTTTAAAAGATCTTGTCATGGTTCTGCTCGTATCTATTGTTGTAGCTTCTGCTGTTGAACCAGGTGCTCAGTGGTTTATAAAGAGAAAAGTTCCAAGATTGTTTGGTGTTATTTTAATTTACCTGTGTATAGGTGTAGCTTTAGCTAGTATAGTTTTCTTTCTACTTATTCCACTTTTGTCTGAGTCAGGCGATTTTCTTAGAAATTTTCCATTATATTTCAACGCCAATGTTGTATCTGACACTATAGGGGATACTGGATTTGTGGCCAACCTAACAAGTTCTCTAAACTTGGAAAAGGCAATAATGGAGATTAACTCTGCCATAAACTCAATATCAATGAACGCCTTTGGTACTGTCACAGCTTTCTTCGGAGGATTATTTAGCTTCTTCCTTATGACAATTTTGTCTTTCTATTTAGCAGTAGAGGAAGATGGTGTAGGAAAATTCTTGAAAGCTATTACCACATTGAAGCATGAAGCCTATGTCGTTGATTTGTGGAAGAGATCACAAAGAAAAATTGGTCTGTGGATGCAAGGGCAACTCGTTCTGGCCATCATAATTGGAATGTTGGTTTATCTAGGCTTACTTATTATAAACGTCCCAAATGCATTGCTCTTGGCAACACTGGCAGCTGCATTTGAAATAATTCCTCTATTCGGTCCAATCCTTGCATCCATTCCAGCTATCATGATTGCGTTTGTGTCTGGAGGTTTTCCTACAGCTCTGGTTGTAATAGGACTTTATCTTATTGTTCACCAGTTTGAAAACCAGCTTATCTACCCACTTGTGGTTAAAAAAGTTGTTGGTGTGTCACCAATAGTTTCAATTATCGCACTTACTGCTGGTTGGGAGCTCGCAGGTTTTATTGGTTTAGTTTTGTCAGTTCCTATTGCTGCGGTTATTATTGAATTTTTTGATGATTTTGAAAAAGATAAGATAGAAATGATAGAAAGAAAGAAATCAAAGATGAAATAATATACCCCTTCCGTTAAGCTAGAATTCTGCTATATTACTCTTATGGATAAAAATTTCTATATAACTACTACTTTGCCTTATGTGAATTCTGATCCTCATGTGGGTCACGCTCTGGAGTTTGTTCGTGCAGATATAATCGCAAGAAGTAAGAAGTTGCAGGGGTATAATGTATTTTTTAATACAGGCACAGACGAACACGGACAAAAGCTATTCAACGCTGCAAAAGATGCTGGTTTACCAGTAAAAGATTATGTAGACAAACATGCCGAAGTTTTTAAACAACTCCCAAAAGCTCTAGGGTTACTCGAAGATATACATTTTATAAGAACAACTGACACTCACCATGAGAAGGCGGCTCAAGAGTTTTGGAAGAGATGCTTTGATAATGGATATATATATAAAAAGAACTACACTACAAAGTATTGTGTCGGTTGTGAATTAGAAAAAACAGATTCAGAGCTAGTAGATGGAAAGTGCCATCTTCATCCAAAACTAGAAATAGAATTACGTGATGAAGAAAATTATTTTTTCAAATTTTCTGCTTTCAGTGACAAGCTTTTGGATTTTTACAAATCAAATCCTAGTTTCGTTGTTCCTAATTTTCGTTTCAACGAAATCAAAGCTTTTGTAGAAAGGGGATTGGAGGATTTTTCTATTTCAAGATTAAAGGAGAAAATGTCCTGGGGTATTCCTGTGCCGGGAGATGAAAATCATGTTATGTATGTTTGGTTTGATGCGCTAGTAAACTATATATCAACACTTGGTTGGCCAGAGAACATTGAGCAGTTTGAAAAGTTTTGGACTAACGGAACTCCAGTTCAGTACTGCGGAAAGGATAACCTGAGGCAGCAAACAGCTATGTGGCAGGCAATGCTAATGGCTGCAGGACTATCAAACACGAATACCGTCGTTGTTAATGGTTTCCTAACTGGTGATGGCGGTGTCAAAATGTCAAAGTCACTAGGTAATGTAATAAATCCTTTTGATGTTATAAATGAATACGGAGCAGATGCTTTCAGATTTTTTGTAGCTAAAGAAATTTCAAACTTTGAGGATAGTCCATTTACAATGGAAAGATTTAAAGCTTCTTATAACGCAGGTCTGGCAAATGGATTGGGTAATCTAACAAGTCGAATAATGAAAATGGCTAGTGCAAACCTAACTGGGCCTGTTAATGTCTTGCTTGATTCTGAAAAACTATCGTCTTTCTTCCAGTATTTAAATTCTTTTGAAATATCAAAGGCTGTTGATTTGATTTGGTTGAACATTGGAGAGATGGATAGTTTTATACAGGAGAATCAGCCATTTAAATTGATAAAAACTGATAAAGAATCAGGTGAGAGAATGATAAGTGAGTTAGTGATGAGGCTTTATGTTGTAGCAAAAATGTTAGAAATTTTTATGCCAGAGATATCACAAAAAATTATTGAACTAATAAAAGAAAACAAATCACCTGAACAGCCTTTATTTTTACGCAAAGACTAAAATGAACTTTGAATATTTTGACATACATTCACATCTCTATTTTAAGGATTATGATAAAGATAGGGATCATGAAATTGAGAAACTGAAAAAGGCAAACATCGGAACCATAACCATTGGTACAGATTATGATACTTCAAAAATCGCGGTTGAAATGGCAAAAAAACATCCTCACTTATTTGCTTGCATTGGACAACATCCAAGTGATTTAAAGCCAGACTCAGTATTTGATGATAGATTCAATCATCTTGCGGATAATACAAAAGTTGTAGCAATAGGTGAGTGTGGTTTAGATTATTTTCGTATAGAAGGGGATGATTTTGAGTTGAAGATGATTCAGAAAACTATTTTTGAATACCATATAGATTTAGCATTGGAAAAGGATCTTCCACTCATGCTTCACATAAGACCAAGCAAGGGAACTATGGATGCATACAATGATGCACTGACCATACTAGAACATCATCACAAAATATCAGGAGACAAGTTAAAAGGTAATGCACATTTTTTCGCAGGGGACGAGCAGGTACTAAAAAGATTTCTAGATTTAGGTTTTACTGTATCATTTACTGGAGTTATTACTTTCACAAATGATTATGACGAATTTGTTAAAACAACTCCTTTGGATAGAATAATGTCAGAAACAGACAGTCCATTTGTGGCTCCAGTACCCCACAGAAGAGGCCGAAATTCACCGATTTATGTCCCTATTATAGTAGAAAAAATAGCTGAAATAAGGGGTGAGTCTGTAGATAGTGTAAAAGAGGCTATTATGGCCAATGTAAAGGCTAATTTCCCTCGTATTTTCAATCCTATTGCTTAGCATTCTCTCTTGTGGTAGTCTTGGGTCTATGGAAGAAAATAAACAAGAAAAGAGTGATATGCTTACCGTTTACGAGGTTTCATATATACTTCTTCCGTCCCTTGCTGTAGAGCAAGTTCCTGGTAAAGCTGCAGGTCTTAGAGACATGCTGACTTCAGCAGGCGGTGCAGTGATTTCTCATGAGGACCCTGTCCTTATTGATCTCGCTTACCCTATGGTAAAAGTTGTTGGAACAGAAAGACACAAAGCTAACTCAGGTTACTTTGGTTGGATTAAGTTCGAAATGGCGAAAGAGGGAATGGAAAAGGTAAAGAAAGCTTTAGACGCTGACGTAGACACAGTGCGATATTTAATAGTTAAGACAGTAAAAGAAAACACACTTCTTGAAGGAAAGATGAGATTGAAATCTGAAGAGAAGATGTTGAGAAGAGATGATGAGGAGTTAGAAGACGTTCCAGTAGAAGCTTTGAAGGAAGTTTCTCCGGATGAACTAGACAAGAACATTGACGAGATGGTCACTGAGTAATTAAAACCTTAAGAACTTTAAACCAAATATATGTACCTAAACAAAGCGATTATCATAGGAAATCTAACAAGGGATCCAGAGATAAAAGCTCTGCCATCAGGTGTGAAAGTTGCAAGTTTCTCTGTAGCAACAAACCGAGTTTGGAAAGACAAAAACGGAGTTAAACAGGAAAATGTAGATTATCACAACGTTGTTGTCTTTGGACGACAGGCAGACATAGTCGGTCAGTATATGAAAAAGGGAAGTTCAATATTGGTTGAAGGAAGAATGCAGACACGAAGTTGGGATGATGCTGGTGGTACAAAAAAATACCGAACAGAAATCATAGCCGATAGAATCCAGTTCGGTCCTCGAAAAGAGGGTGGAGCTCCAGGAAGTGGCTACTCTCAATCAGAGCCTGCTCATGACGATAATAAGAAAGCATTAGACACAATAGAATATCCGGAAGAAGAAATAAATCCGGAGGACATACCATTTTAATTAAACATTATGAATTCAAATAAACAGTGTTACTTCACTGAGAACAACATCAAATATATCGACCACAAGGATGTAGATCTTCTAAAGAAGTTTCTAAACCCTCATGCTCGAATCATATCTCGAAAGAGAACTGGTGTAACAGCAAAGCACCAGAGAAATCTAGCTACTGCTGTAAAAAGAGCTCGATTTATGGGGTTGTTGCCATATGTAAGCCGATAGCTCTGGTCTTTTTGACCAATCTCATCGTCTAAAATAAAAACTGGTCCGTCAAAGTACTAAATGTACATTTCCGGCTCCAGTTTTTATTTTATACGCGACCTTGATCAAAAATCCTCAGAGATTCTTGGCGTAAATTTATATTTTTATAATGGAAAACCGCACTCACTGAAAGTCAGCGAGTGCAGGCTTCCTTCTTGCGAGTGCGGTCGTTAGTGTATCGAGTTAGATGCGTGATGGATAGTTGGTGTTGGATCTTCTCCGTTTAGGTGACTGGAGAGGATGATGGTCAAACCTTCAATGTCGGTAATTCCATGTTTCTCAATCTCTGCCATCAGCAGACGAAGAGTTTCCAGAGCTGGCGTGCCAGGTGCTGGGGAAAGAGTGAAGATTTCTTCCTCACCCCCTTCTATGAACACATCCTCTTTCGTTTGATGCATGGTGCAACACCCAAGTGGGTAGATGTAGTACCTCCCATCGAATCTATACACAAGCACCTTCATGTCGTTTCTCCCTTCTGAAATAGAGATTATCACAATTCTAGATTTAAAACCAGAAGCAGTTATTTTGTACTTAAGTAAGAAATTAGAGAGGAAGACTGTACGACTAGAAGCCTGCTGTAGCTCGTTCTGTGTACTCGCCAGTCTCAGAGTTTACTTTGATGATTTCACCTTCCTTTATGAACATTGGGACTTGTATCTCTGCACCCGTTTCAAGTTTAACTGTTTTTGTTCCACCTTGTGCAGTATTTCCTTTAACGGCTGGATGAGCTTCTGTAACTTTTAGTTCAACTTTGATAGGCATATCTATACCAATAGTAATATCGCCAAATTTTAGAACTTTAATAATAGTATTTGGTTTTAGAAACTTTCCTCTAACTCCTAGAATTGTTTCAGATATTTGGAACCTATCACTAGGGTTAGTAGGGTCACAGAACCAGTATTCTCCCTTATTTACATAAAGGTATTTTGCATCTATCTTGTCGATTTCCGCTTCTTCTACTTTTTCTGATACATGGAATGACTGTTCTGTTACTTTGCCTGTAATAAGGTTCTTCATTTTAACAGCGTTTACTGGTTTTCTCTGTTGTTTTCGGAAAACGTGAGAAGTGATGATTTCCCAAGGTTCGTCGTTGAAAACTATATATTTTCGCTCTGTTATTTCACTATAATCTAGCATTGCCATCCCATTAGAAGCAGGAGATCCCCATATCTCTATGTTTTATCCTGCGTAAGTTAAATTTGTAATTATTCTTACCATTTACCTCCCGTATGCATCTAACGGGACAAGTATATTTGTTTGGTTCGAGTAAAAATATAGCCTATTTTAGGCTTAAAATCTAGTGTTGACAAATATATAAATTAAGAGTTTAATCCTTTGAGGAGGTAATTCAATGACCACTGACGAAATGATCGGGAAGAAAGTTATTGTTGAAGAGATTAGGGATAACACAGTGATAACATCAAAAGGTGTTTATAGGGCATCGGAAAATCACTTGTTGGCTGTTATGGTTACTGAAGTAAGAAGTAATGGGCGTGCAATTCCTGGTGTTCGTAAATATTTGAAATGGTTCAATTCAATGGCTTCCACTTTTGTTGGGGTAGTGCTAATCGATTAGCTATATTTTGTATTGAAAAAAGCCGATTATTTCATGAATCGGCTTTTTACTTATATATTATTCTTCCGAACCAGAACTATCCTCTCCACTAACAGCTACTACAGATCCTCCATTTTTTGAAAGTCCTGCTCGGATATCTTTTAGAATACTCTCAGCTATTTTTTTATTTGCCTTATCCTTTAGGAACTGGCGAGTAGCATCATAGCCTCGGCCTAGTTTTTCCTCACCGTATGAGTAAGAAGTTCCAGATTTTGAAATTATTCCCATCTTTTCACCTAGAGCGATAAGTTCACCCTCACGGCTGATACCTTCGTTGTACATGAGATCAAACTCTGTTTGTTTGAATGGA
>CAZKGG010000003.1:0-13263 GCA_964552385.1 uncultured Candidatus Saccharibacteria bacterium | reverse complement strand
GTGGAACGGCTGGCACAGAATGTGTTGAGCAGGGGACTATTAGAAATGGTGTAACAATATCAAATATTTGTAATTCATCACTTTGCCCTCCAACTAACGCAACTAGACTTTATGTAAGTTATACAAGACCAAATCCTGATGCTTCTATTTATTTTGTAAATAGTTCTGACGCTACTTTGAGTAGTGATGTTACTGGAAAAATTGTACTCACCTCACCAAAAGGAAATACGACGACTCTAATTATTGAAAGTACAGGCCAAGTAACAGTACAATAAAATAAATGAACAAGGTAAATCAAAAAAGAAATAAGGGATTTACATTAATTGAGCTTATGGTTTCTGTTTCCGTATTTATTATTGTTATGGTTATTAGTATGGGTTCTATACTTAGTGTTATTGATGCAAACAGAAAATCCCAAAGTCTTCGTTCTGTAATGGATAACTTAAATTACACACTTGAGTCTATGACTAGAAGTATAAGATTTGGAACAAGTTATCATTGCGATATCAATCAAGGAATAGTTTCAATGCCTAGGGATTGTGCAGGTGGTGCTAGTTCTATAGCAGTAAGGTCTTCTAGTGGTGTTCAGGTAGTCTATAAACTAGTTAATGGTAGATTGGTAAGAACTTTAAATGGCACAACTGATTACTATTTAACTGGATCAGATGTAACCATAACCAAGGCTAATTTTTGGGTAACGGGTTCTGACCCATATGCTAGTGGAGCAAATTTATCGCAACCAAGAGTGGTTGTTGTTTTGAGTGGTTATGTTGGTATAAAGCAAACAACTCAGTCAACTTTTACAATAGAAACAACTATATCTCAAAGGTTATTTGATACACAATAAAATGAAACAGGCTAAAAATAAATTTTCGAAAGGTTTTACATTGGTTGAGTCGCTTGTTGCGATAGGCATATTATCGCTTTCAATTACGGCAACTTTTACCGCTGTGCAAGTTGGTTTGAAAACTTCTATTGCCGCAAAAGATCAGGTTACAGCATTCTATTTAGCACAAGAGGCGATGGAATATATAAAAAATGTAAGAGATGAAAATGCACTTCATTCATTAAACGGGACATCAAAAAATTGGTTAACAGGTTTGGTTATAACTGATGCGGGGGCTAGTGGCCCTTGTGATTATGGAAAGACTTGTACAATAGACGTTTATACAAATACGGTGTCTACATGTTCGGGGATACTGGGCACTTGTCCAAATTTAAACCAAGATAGTTCATCTGGAATATATAGTTATACGTCTGGTGCGAACTGGGTAGCGACAAATTTTAAAAGAGAAATACAGTTAACATCAACTGGTAGCGATAGTATTATTGTTAGTATAAGAATACAGTGGATATCTGGCGGTGTTACAAAATCATTTACAATCAGTGGAGATGTTTTTAATAGACAATAATGAAAAAAAATAAAGGATTTACACTTCTAATAGCTATTGTAGTAACATCAATGATGCTTATTGTAAGTTTTGTTGTAGCAAATGTTGCATTGAAACAACTCGTACTTGCTGATGCTGGAGTTGAATCGCAGTATGCTTTTTATAATGCTGATAGTGGTGCGGATTGTGCTGTATACTGGGATTTGAAAAATGGAAATGGAACAAGTCCTTTTGCCACATCAACTGGGGGAACAATATCTTGTGGTTCAACTGGGAGCATAAGTTCTGGTAGTCAAACTGTAAGTACTGTCCCAACTCAATCAAGTGTTATTGGAGGGGGTGGAGTTTCAAATCCTACAAGTATTTTTCAATTAAATTATGCAAAAGGTTGTGCAATAGTAAGAGTTACAAAACAAAATGATGGCTACACAACAGTTGATTCTAGAGGTTATAATAACTGTGATACTTCATCAATAAAAAGATATGAAAGAGGTATAACTCTTACATATCAGGGTAATGAAAATACTATTATTGGTACATCAGGTAATTCAGGTACAACACTTTTGACCTATAAAGCTGCTGCATCTGCTGGATCTGACAGTTCTGTTTTGGCTGATGTCACCGAAGGAGGATCTGGTACTGGAACTCTTACATCTTGTTCAATGACTTATTCTGGAAATGATACTGAGGATCCTTATAGAGCTTTTGATAATCACATGACTAGTCTTGATTTTACAAAATGGTGTGTTGTTAATAGTAATGCTTTTCCTCAAATGTTAATGTACGATTTTTCCGGCTCAACTGCTTATGTTGTTACAAGATATACTATAACTACAGCAAATGATGCTCCAGCAAGAGATCCAAAGGATTGGACATTTCAGGGCTGTGATGGAACTTGTATTATTAATAACCCAACTGGTTGGGTTACTCTAGACACTCAAACAAATCAATTTTCTGGAGCAGCAAGATATCAAACAAACACATATAACATTAGTAATAGTGTTGCCTATCAACAGTATAGATTGAGAATAACCGCAAACAATGGTGATACTTCTTATATACAGTTGTCCGAATTGCAGATGTTTCAAGCGAGTGGGGCTGCTATAACAATAAATAAACCGACTGGAACTGTTCAAAATGACGTTATGGTTGCTTCTATTGCTGTCCGTCCTCAAACTACGATAGTAACTCCACCATCAGGGTGGACTCTAATAAGAAGAATAGACAATGCTACGGCCAATTCAAATTCGCTAATTACGTACAGAAAAGTTGCTGGTGCTAGTGAGGCAAGTAGTTATACTTGGACATTTGATTCTTTTAGTGGGGCTGCAGGTGGTATAGTGGCTATTTCTGGCGCCAATACTACTTCGCCTGTTGATGTTGAAAATGCACAGAATACTACAACTTTAAATGTTGATGCTCCAAGTGTAAATACTACAGTTGGAAACACGGTTGTTATTACAACACATGAAACAACTAATTCCTCAACCTGGACACCTCCATCTGGTATGATTGAAGCCTTAGAAGCTTCAAGTTTGACTCCGACACAAGGCGGTGGTATCTCATTAGAGATGAACTACAAGTTTCAAGCTACTGCAGGAGCAACTGGTATTCAATCAGCTACTCAGGGGGCTGGAGCAGTAGCAGATTCTGGTAATGCGAGTGTGGTTGTTATAAAACAATAAGCCTTAAAAATAGACATATATTAGTATATAATGCCTTTATGTCTAATTCCTTAATTGGTGTTAAATCTAGAATAGAAAAACTACGGGACACTATTGAAAAACATAGAAAGCTATATCATACGTTTGATAAACCGGAGATATCTGATGAGGCCTATGATTCACTCATATCTGAACTGGAAGAATTAGAGAATAAATACCCAGAATTTAAACTGTTTACTAGTCCAACAGTCAGAGTGGGAGGAGAACCTCTTAAAGAATTTGTAAAAGTAAAACATGAGGTTCGTCAGTGGTCATACGATGATGTTTTTGATTTTTCTGGTCTAAAAAAATGGGAAGAGAAGACGCTTAATTTTATTAGAAAAGAAAATCTAGAAAAAGAAAAAATAGATTATTGTTGTGAGTTAAAAATTGATGGTTTAAAGGTTGTATTAACTTATGTTAATGGAGAACTAGTTCGGGGAGCGACTAGGGGAGATGGAGAAATAGGAGAGGATGTAACAAGTAATATAAAAACTATAAAGAGTATACCTCTTAAGCTAAAACAAAAAGTATCAATAACAGTTGTTGGTGAGGCGTGGATAGCACACAAAGAACTTGAGAGAATAAATAAAGATAGAGAGAAAAGAGGCGAGTCTTTATACGCAAATACTAGAAATCTTGCAGCTGGTTCAATCAGGCAGCTTGATCCAAAAATTGCCAGCCAAAGAAATTTGGATTCTTTTATATATGACATTGATATATACGATAGGGAAATGCCAAAGACTCAAGATGAAAAACTTACTCTTTTAAACAAGTTAGGATTTAATGTTAATCCATATCATAAAATTATTAACAATATGGATGGAATTAATGATTTTTATATAAACTGGACTAAAAAGAGGCATAGCTTGGATTACGGTTTAGATGGGATTGTAATTAAAATTAATTCTACAAAAATTCAAAATGCTTTAGGCTATACGGCCAAGTCTCCACGTTTTGGTGTAGCGTATAAGTTTCCTGCTGAGCAAGTTACAACAGTGGTTGAAGATATTGTTTTACAGGTTGGTAGAACTGGAGTTCTAACCCCAGTAGCGCATCTCAGGCCAGTCTTAGTTGCTGGTTCAACTGTATCTCGTGCTACTTTACACAATGAAGATGAAATAAGGAGATTGGATGTGAGGATTGGGGATACAGTTATACTTCAAAAAGCTGGAGATGTTATTCCAGATATAGTTTCTGTAGTTAAGGAGCTTCGTGATAAAAAATCAAAAGAATTTATTTGGCCGACTCATGTTGATGTCTGCGGTGGAGATGGAAGTATAGAGAGAATTCCTGGACAGGCAGCCTGGAGATGTGTAAACAAAAACTCCTTTGAACAACAGAAGAGAAAGTTTTATCATTTTGTTTCAAAAAAAGCTTTGGACATAACAGACCTTGGTCCAAAGATTATTGATGTACTGCTTGAAAATAATCTTGTTTCTGAATATGCAGATATCTTTACTCTGAAAAAAGGTGATCTATTGAACCTGCCAAGGTTTGCGGAAAAGTCTGTAGATAATTTACTTAATTCTATAGAATCTTCTAAAAAAACAACTCTGGCTAGATTGTTGGTTGGTATATCAATTCCACAAGTTGGAGAGGAAACTGCTTATGATTTATCAAAAAAATTCGGGACAATTGAAAATTTAATGTCGTCTTCTTTTGAAACATTGGAGTCGTTATCTGGTGTTGGTCCAATAATTGCTGAATCAATTACTGAGTTTTTCAAAAACAAAGATAATTTAAAAATGTTAAAAAATTTGTTGAAGGAATTAAAAATTGAGAAGGAGAAGATTGTAAAAGGAGGAAAATTGACTGGAAAGAAATTTGTCTTAACTGGAACTTTACCAAAATTATCTAGAGATGAAGCAAAAGAAATGATTAGATCTGCTGGGGGACTAGTTAGTGAGAGCGTGTCAAAAGATACAGATTTTGTTTTAGCTGGAGAGAATCCTGGTTCAAAATATGATAAAGCCAAATCTCTTGGGGTTAAAATATTAGACGAAAACGAATTTTTGGCTATAATCAGCTAAATAGGTAATTAAACACTATGATTACAAAAGAAGACATAAAAAATCTTGCAGATCTAGCAAGAATAGAGATAGGAGATGCTGAGGCGGAGGGTTTAACTACCCAGATTGATTCAATATTAGGATATGTTGGTCAAATAAAAGATTCTACTCTTGATTTAGATAGGGTTATTCCGAAACTTAGAAATGTTATGAGAGAGGATGAAATAACAAACGAACCAGACCAATACACAGAGAAATTGCTTAAAAATGCTCCGGCTCGGGATGGTAGATTGTTGCAAGTAAAAAAGATTCTGTAATTTTATGATTGATATATCAAATTTAACTATCAAAGATTTAAATAACCATTTAAGAAATGGAGATTTTACTGTTAGAGATTTGGCTACAGCATATCTTGAAAATATAAAGTCTAAGAATTCTGAAATTAATGCTTATCTAGAGATTTATGACGATGTTTTGTCTCAAGCTGATGCCATAGATGAGAAAATTAAAAATGGAGACATTAAACAACTGTCTGGTTTACCACTGGCAATAAAAGATAATATTCTGATTGAGGGTAGAAAGGCAACATCTGCATCAAAAATTCTAGAAGGTTATATTGCACCATATGACGCCACTGTAATAAAAAAATTAAAGGAGCAGGATGTTCTTTTTATTGGTAGAGTAAATATGGATGAATTTGCCATGGGAGGTTCTACAGAGAACTCAGCTTTTGGAGTTACAAAAAATCCACTAGATACTAGTAGAGTGTCAGGGGGATCTTCGGGTGGGTCTGTTGCTGCTGTTGCTATGAATGGTGCATTAGCTTCGCTTGGTTCTGACACAGGAGGATCTGTTAGACAACCATCGTCATTTTGTGGAACTGTTGGGCTCAAACCTACTTATGGAGGAGTATCTAGATACGGTCTTATGGCTATGGGATCATCCCTAGATGTTATAGGACCAATAACAAAAACCGTAACTGATTCAGAGATTCTTTTCAATACAATAAAAGGCGCAGATAAGATGGATAGTACTACTTATGTTGAAAATATTTATCCAAAGAAAACAGTAAAGGAAAAAATGACCATTGGTGTTCCTTATCATATTTTAGAAAAAGACGGTTTATCTCCGGAAGCAAAGAAAAATTTTGATGAGTCTATTGAAAAACTAAAACAGCTTGGTTATGAAATCAAAGATATAAAACTTCCAAACATAGATTATTCTTTGGCAGTTTACTATATATTGATGCCAGCAGAAGTTTCTTCAAACTTGGCTAGATTTGATGGAGTTAGATTTGGTTTGCATGTTGATGGTAAAAATCTTCTTGAGGACTACATGAAAACAAAAGGTCAGGGGTTTGGACAGGAAGTTAGAAGAAGAATACTTATTGGTACATATGTACTTTCTGCGGGTTATGCTGATGCTTATTACAATAAAGCTCTAGCACTAAGACAAAAAATAAGTGAAGATTTTGATAAAGCTTTTATGGAAGTTGATGCGATTGTAACTCCAACGACCCCAGGTACAGCATTTAAGATTGGTGAAAAAATAAATGATCCACTCTCACTTTATTTAGAAGATGTATTTACAGTTCCAGCAAATATAGTTGGTATACCTGCAATATCAATACCAAGTGGAGAGGTTTCAAAGGATGGAGTTTCTTTACCGCTAGGTTTACAAATAATGGCTCCTCATGATTGTGAGAATATTCTTTTCCACATAGGTAAGAAATTTAAGGGAGAATAATATTAGTAACAGGAATTAATTTTTAGCTCTAGAAGATGATTCTTTAGTCCTGTATACTATTGTTATGGCAGATGAGAAAAAACCAGATTCTAAACCTGTAACAGATCAAAAAGCTGAGATAGTTGCCGAACTATTAGCAGCCTTTTTTATATTAATGCTTTTATCTTCAATAATTGCATCACTTTCAAATAAATGGAATGTAAATAGGTGGTTTAGGGGGGGATTAAGTAGTTTTAGTGCAAAAAATGTTCTTCAGTTACATACAAGACCTATCGCTTCACTCGCAAACCCAATAGGTGCCAGAGTTGTAAGTATGAATTCTACTTCAGTTTATGATGCTCCCGGAGGTGGAAAAGTTGGCACACATAAAATTGGAGACAAAGGTAAGATACTTCAGGGTCCTGTAGATATAGATGGTAAGAGATATTGGTATGTAGATTACGATAATGGTGTTGATGGTTGGGTAAGGGAAGATGATATTGCTTATCTAGAATCCGAGCCAAATGTACTGGAAAAGACAGTTATATGGTTCTCTTCAATACTTTCATATATAAAATGGTCAATAATAATATTTTGTATTCTTTTGTTTATATACGTTATATATCTAAACATGAAGATTAAACCTATATTGGAAAATGAAAGAAACATGCTTTATCCTGTTAATGAAAATGTCGAGCCTGATGTAAATCCAAAGTGGGAAAAAGTTGTAAATCATATTGAGTCACTAAATGAGAGTGATTGGAGAATAGCTATAATTGAAGCTGATATAATGCTCGGTGAACTTTTGGAAAAACTATCTCTGCCAGGAGACACAATAGGTGATAAGCTTAAAGCGGTTGAAAAGAGTGATTTTAAAACTCTAGATGATGCGTGGGAAGCTCATAAAATAAGAAATAGAATAAGTCATGACGGGCAGACATTTATGATGAATCAACGTGACGCCAAAATAGTTATTGGATTGTATGAAAATGTGTTCAAGGAGTTTGAGATTATATAAAACAAAAGAACCCCATTTGGGGTTCTTTTGTTTTCTTGTTGCGGGACCAGGACTTGCACCTGGGTCTGCAGGTTATGAGCCTACCGAGATACTGCTTCTCTATCCCGCTAGGTGCCATTCTACAACTAATTATTACTGTATGCAAGTTAGAGTATATTATTTTCTTTACCTTTAGTGTAATAAAATATAAAATTATAATATTATGAAAAAAAGATTATTTGTTTTTAGTTTATTGGTTTTTATATCTAATTTCACTATAACATCAGCTGCCGGAACAATATCTACATTTACAATTAGTAATTCATCAGCTTTTAGTGGTCAATTAATATCATTGTCTTGGAGTGGTACTGACGTAACAGGGTATAATCTACTAGTATCTTGTGCTACTGGTGTAAAAGTAAAAAATGAAAACAATACAATATATCCATGTGATACAAAAGTTTCCACTTCTGGAGCAACTACTGATACTTTAGGTTTTTATCTCGTAAATATAAGTGGTTCGTATAAAACTGTAACATTTAGTCTTTATCCAAAATCTTCTGACGGAACTGAAAATACATCCGCAGTTCAGACTCAAAGCGTAACCATATCACCAGCACCAGTTCCGCTTTCATCTGTTTCAGTATCTGCAACAACTACTGTATCAGGTTCACCTATAAGTCTTTCTTGGGCTGGTTCAGATTTAGATGGTGTGAATATTATTTTAAATTGTGTAGATGGTGTATCAGTTTCAAGTAGTGCCAATTCAACTTCATTACCTTGCGGGGCATTAGCTTTCGCAGATAAACTTTCAGGCACTGGGAGTACGAATTTATATTTTAAAAATAGAAATAATGATCCAGTCTCAATGACTGTTAAGGTTTTGCCTTATATAGGTGATGGTATGTATGATTCAACTCATTCTAGTTCTGTTGTTTTTGATGTTGCATCAGATAAGGTTTTGCCTTTTCAAATATTAAGTTTTGCACCATCACAACCAAAAATAGCTTCTGGTGATACACTGTCGCTCGTTTGGTCTACTAAATATACTAACGGTGTTAATTTAAAAGTTGATTGTGATGATTCTCTATCATTTACTTTAGCTACTACATCTGGTGGTCAGGCAATAAATTGTTCTACGCTTTTGGTTGATACCTATTTTAGTCCAAATTCATCAGTTGGAATTGTTATTAATAACTCCTCTAAGGATCAGAAGACAGCTTATATTAGTCTTCTTTCCCAATTATCCACAGGAGGATTCGATGGTATTAATACAAAAAAGATTGCAGTTCAAGTTGCTCCGAAGGGTCAAGCGGTTGTTTATAATGGGGAAGTAACTTCTACTCCCACAGTTCAGTCGACTTCTAACGTAAATTCAACTAGTAAAAAAATAATAAGTCCTAGAAAAAAATTCACAAAGATACTAACTTTTGGTGTTAAGAGTGATGATGTTTCTGCATTACAAGAGTTTCTTTATAAGAATGGCTATTATCCGGAAGGCTTGATAACTGGCTACATGGGGGCAATGACAACCAAAGCAGTTAAGAAATTTCAAGAAGATATGGGTATTGTAAAGCCTGGTCAGGTTGGATATGGAAATGTTGGTCCAGCAACTAGAGCGAAACTAAATTCTCTATAGTTTAATTTTCTATAGCCACAACGTTGTTATTCCAAGAGTTTTCTGTCCAATCAATAAGTGATTTTGTGTCTTTTTCTTGAGATTCTGATCCAATGACAACTACAGCAATCTTTCTGTCTTTTCCATTTATTTTTACGTTGTGAACACTTGTAGCAAACCCCTTTGTTTCATTTGATGATCCATCTTTTGCAAGTAATGTTGAACCGCCAAGTAGTGATGAGTTGTTCTCCCATACATAATTTCCGTGTCTTGAGTTCTGGTCTAAAGAGTAGTTTTTAACAGTAGTTACTTTTGTAAGATATGGATGCTTTCTATAGAAGTAACTAACAAGTTTAAATAAATCACCGGCTGTAGATGTGTTTTGAAGGTTGGAACCAATAGAGTCATAGTATTTTGTATTGCTCATTTTTAATGCTTTTGCTTTTATATTCATGAGACCAATAAAAACATCTTTTCCAGCTGTTCTGGCTATTGATTCAGAAGCAATATCACTGTTCACCATGAGTAGAGGTCTCAATATTTCCGTAGAAGTAAATATCTCTCCAGTTTTAATGTCTTGGTTTATTAATGGGGTGCCAGAGTCAGGTTTTATTGTAATTTTTTTATCATCTCTATAAATTTCGTCAGAGACTACTGCGGTCATAAGATTTGTAAGAGAAAGTATCGGGATTTTTTTATCAGAATCCTTTTCTGCGAAAACGTATCCAGTACTAACATCAGCCACAACATACGAGTCTGCACTAACTTCTGGAGTAGAGTTTATTTTCGAAGATTGCTCATGAAAAGTTTTTACAATACTAGCGAGATCTTCTGATTTGTCTTGTTCCATTATAAAAATAGAAGTTCCGACTTTTGCAAAGTCATATACAATTTTTGCATTTTCTGTAGATAGTCTTATGCACCCACCAGAATCTCCATCTTGGAGGGGGGTGCCGTTTGTATAGTACGGTCTACCATGTATAAAGAAATTACCAAAAAATTGCATACTATATGGCATATAGATGTCTCTAACTGTAATTTTGTGGTTTTCTTCTTTGGTAATTACTTTATAATTTCCAATAGGTGTCTCATATCGAGAACCTTCTTTACCTTTTGCAAGAATATCTATTTCTTTTTCCACTATTCCATTAGATACAAGCTGTATTTTCATAGAAGTTAGGTCTGCAATAATAGCTTTACCCTCTGTCGGTATTTCAAAGTTTGATCCATCAATATTAATAACCCTCTTTGTGATAAGGGATTGCAATTCTTCTTGTTGTTTTTTCTCGGCTAATATTTTTTGTGATTCCTTGAACTCCTTTTTTGTTTTTTCTACTAAAAGTTTCTGTTTTTCCTGTTTAATATTATCGGCGTGAATGTACGCTGATGTCACAACAAATGCAGTACTTAGAATAAAAAAGAGGGTAGTTATTGTCACTATAAAAATCTTGCCTCTGTTTATTATTTCCATCTTTAAAAATTACTATACTTAAAAATTATCAATTTGTCCAATTTTAATTTTCAAATATATTTTCAATTAGAATGTCAATATCATCCGGTGTTAGTCTATAGTCTTGACCTATACGTACTACTAGTGCCTTTTTGCCAAGAGTTATAGGTATTTTTTTATCATGTCTAAGTAACTCAATATCCTCACTTGATATATCTTCTATACTATTCGGGGTAGTAAATCTTTCTTCAAATTCCTCGATAATCTTTTCGATTACTTCAGGTAATATTGATTCAAATCTATTTGATATTTTTTCCATATGTACATTATATCAATTTAAAACAAAAATCCCCATTTAGGGGTTTTTCGCTGCGTGACCTAGTGGACGATGTTAGAATTTAATTGATAAATTTTGGTAACCATTCTTCATCGCCTTGATGCATCTCGGAATACGGCAATTTATTCTTGTTAAACCATTTGAGTTCCTTAATACTAGACTCCTTTGGTTCTGGAATTCCAGTCCATTTTTTTAATGTAAAAATTGTAAAAATATCATATTCACCTTTTCTTATTAAATCTTGTGAATTCACTTCAACACCAATTTCTTCCTTAATTTCCCGAATAGCAGCATCTGCGGCAGTCTCATTTCCATCGATAAATCCGCTTACACCATTCCAAACAATTTTAGACTTGTAATCTGTAAGCAGTAACAGTATTTCATCCTCTCTTTCCAAAAAACAAATTATTGCTTTTCTCATATTAAAATCTTAACACAGTTCTCCAATCCAGTCGGTATAAAAAAATAGAACCATATTCATGGCTCTATTTTTTGGATGCGCGACCGGCCGGAATCTTCACGACTTGGAAACCCGCGGTTTTCCAACGTTCGCTTTGCTCACTGCCTTCCTTGTCGGGAGAGACTTTCTCTCCCGACCCCTCTCTCGGTTCGAGTCCTAAAATTACTTCGTAATTTTACCGGGCGCAGAAAAAGGCACACAAGGTGCCTTTTTGCTGGCGCGACCGGCCGGACTCGAACCGGTAACCTCTCCCGTGACAGGGGAGTGCTCTAACCAGTTGAGCTACGATCGCATTTCTGGTTAACAGGAAAACTGTAGCAGATTTTATAGGTTAAATCAATTGTGTCGGCGGGGGGAGTCTACCCTTACAGGGTCAGTACCCTAATTGGATATTTTTATTTAATAAACTCATAAAAATATCTCAATCAGGCTTCGATTCACCACGAAAGCTGTAACACAGCTTTCTCCTTTGCACAAAAATTTAGGAATTTTTGTGTCGGCGGGGGGAATCGAACCTCCGACCTTGGGCTTATGAGTCCCACGCTCTAACCATCTGAGCTACGCCGACAATGGAACAAATATAGCAAAAAAGTGCATAAATACCAAGCTCATATATTTATATTATGTTAAAATTTATCAATGAATAAATTACATTCTTACTTAAGTAGTAAATTAAAATATTATCAAAATTGGCACAACTATGATTACCATCCTCATACTCACTGGACTGCATTAGCAGTTTTTGTATTTATGATTGGTTTTTTCTCAATTAATCACATAAAAATTGTTGAAGTTGAGTCATTTTTTGTTGTAAAACACGCTTTTGCCTCAGGGATTCCAATTTCAAGCCCTGTTTCGTTTTGGAAACTAGATGAAGTATCTGGAAGTAGGGCGGACAGTGTGGGGTCAAATAATTTATTCGACAATGGAAACTCAGGCCAAATTCTTGGTAAAATAAATTCAGCTGTGCACTTCTCCTCATCAGGAACTCAGTATCTGAGTATTGCAGACAATCCAAGTCTTTCAACTGGAGATGTAGATTTTACTATTGCCGCTTGGGTAAAGGCAGATGATGTTAGCTTGTCTCGTGTTATTGCATCAAAAAGAAACAGCACTACTACTAGTGAATGGCTTCTTGTATATGATGCAAATATCAAAAACTTCAAATTCTCTACATATAACGGTAATACTACCGTCGGAAATGTTGCAGCAAGTTCTGTTACACCTATTTCAACTAACACTTGGTACTATGTAGTTGCATGGAGAGATAGGGTTGCAAAAACAGTTAATATTCAAGTTAATAACGGTCCTGTATACTCAGCAGTTGAGACAGGCGCTCCGTCTGATTCCACCGCAGATTTCAAAATAGGTTATACATATTATTATACTACTGCATGGTCTGGAGATATTGATGAGGTCGGATTCTGGAAAAGAGTTTTGACTACAACGGAAAAAAATGAGCTATATAGCAATGGCTCTGGTTGGACATACACAAATCCAATAAACTCATCATTCATTGTTCCCAAGAATGGCGAATCAAAAAATGGTACGTTTTATATTATTTCAACTG
>CAZKGG010000002.1:0-14986 GCA_964552385.1 uncultured Candidatus Saccharibacteria bacterium | reverse complement strand
ATGTTGTAATATAAAATAACATAATCTGTTATAAAAGTGTAGCAGGGTCTATTCTGACTTGGCAGTGTGGCTGAATCATTCTAAGTTTTTGCAGAAGTGCTTCATCCGGCCACTTTCCTATAGGTAGTGATATGAGCCCGTGGATTGTAGACTTTTTCTGACTACCCGGATTAAATGCATCAAAGGCCTGCAGGTTGTAGGGTTTCATATATTCAACTATTTCATCCATTTCTTTTTTTATTGTGTTTTTCTCACCCTCTATAGATACTTTAATATATGTGGTAAATGGCGGATATCCAATTGATTTTCTATCTTCGATTTCATCTCGATAAAAGTCCATGAGATTACCCCTTAGTGCATGGTCAAATATTGTAGTTTTCTCTTGTCTTGTTTGTACTAGAAAGTTCTTTTCTGATATTGATCTCATACCAATCAGTATGTGAAATATTTTTTCATTTATTTGAAAATCAGGGATTGAGAAGTATGAATCTAGCGAAACTACAGCAGTATTCTCAATTTTTTGATTTAGATACGTTAGAGCCATTTCTGTTCCAATCATTATGCTTCCTGGTGTATCATAGAAACTATCTCGATTTTTAACTGCCTGTTTTTGTGTAGTTATGTGATCTTTATCCATAAAGAATATATTTATATTTGGATTTATATTCTTTATTTCTTCAGCAACTCTTTCAATTCCAATCCCAAGAGGATTTAGTCTCCATCCGTTGCAATTAACACATAGTTTTTGTGCGTCATCTCTCTCACCACAGTGATTACATACAAATAAATTTATTATCTGGCCTTTGTTGTTTTTCTTTGCATATAGTACAGTCGGTGAGCCACAATTTTTACAAACTACTACAGTTCCACAATCAGTACATACAGTAATAGGGTAGAGACCTTTTCTTCCACAGAACAAAAAAGTTTTCTCATTGTTTTCTATAGTATTTGAAATTATTTTTTTTAATTCAGGACTGAATATAGAAAACTCTTTTTTCTTCATATCTGCCGGCACACGCATACTAACCAGATTGCAAGTAGCTGTTGTAAGTGATCTAAATTTTAATGGAGCAATTTCGGCATATTTACCCTGCTTTTCTTGCCACAATGTTTCAATACGTAAAAGCATATCGCCAAGTATGATTCTGATTCCAAGCTCTTTTGCTAGTGATTCTGCTATATCTCTTATGTCTAAGTAGGGTCTAGTTTGCATTTTGTATGCCCTAGAGCTTTCTTTATCTATTATTATTGTTCCTAAATCTTTTCTAGGCAGGGAAAGAAATGAACCAGTTGCGATGATGAGAAGTGGATGTTCCGCTTTTACTATTTCCTCCCATATAGCAACTAAATCCTTCTTAGGTAAACCACTATGTAAAGTATATGTATATTTTTCAATACCTTTTTCAAGATTTCCTTTTGCATTTATTAGGTCCTCAGTTGTTGGTAAGCAGAAAAATACACTTCTACCTTTTGCAAAATCTTCACGAATCAGACTTTTGTATGTAGCATATCTCTCCTCATCATCTGATTGTAGTAAACCAGTCTCGTAAAAACTATTTTTTAATGTAACTTTGTTTCCTAAAGTTAGTTTTGAACTATTTTCTAAAATATTTGTTGGTATGAGTGCAGACAAAACACTACCTACACTACCGGCATTGTAGTCTGCGATTTTCCCACAAGCTTTTATAAATTCATCTGATAAAAATGAAACTGTCTCAAGTTTATCTATTTTTTTTATACTATAAGTTAGGGATTTTAGTTCTGATTTGATTTCTTGTGCGGGTTTACTAGCTGTAACAAGACCAAATATATTCTTCTTTCTTATTGGGATAGATACTATCGAACCGATAGGGGCTTCAGACTTAGTAAAGTAGGTTAGACTGTCTTTCGGTATGCCTTTTCCTATCGGTATAACAGTAAGTATATACATGCCTGCATTATACCAGAAAGCAAAAAGCTTAAAATATAGCTAAATAACTACTTGCATTAGGAGATCTCCGTCTAGTACATATATAAAGTTTGGGTTATTGCTTATGAAATTTGGTTGAGTTCCTCTATATATAGGCATAAAGTTTTGAGCCCCAGTAGAATCTGTCTCAATTACAAAAACACTATTTGATGTAGTAAAAATAATTGCATCACTTCTGTCTTTATAAAATGAAACATTTCTTACAACAGTATCAGGCTCGATTACTTTTGTTGTGGTTGATCCAGTTTGAACAAATACTGCATTGTCTTCTACCCATAAAGATGTTTTTTTATCTGATGATAGTATCGGGTATTTTTTTGCAGGAAGTATGCTTCGAATTATTGAACTTCTTAGTTCCCAGTATTCAGGATCTTTTTGTGTGATGATTTGTCCTGATGCATTTTGAGAAACAAAAATAGGCGAAAGATTTATTATCTTGTTCGATGGGACTGTAAAACTTTTTGTCCAAGGAAAATATCCATCTCTTGCTACAATAACAGAATGTGTTTTTGGGGATAATGCGATAGAGATTTTTTCATTATCACTTTTTGTCTGTATTTTTTCAGAGTTATCTATATATATAGAAGTGAGTGGCATAGGTATAGTCATATTTAAATGACCGATTTTTCCAATCGACAAGTTGTCTTTTAGTCTATATCCGAGTTTGTACCCGATAAAAGTCGAAGCAATAATAAATATTGCAATACTGGTCCAAATATAGACCATAACTTTTTTTATTTTTGATTCTTTTGCAATATCTTCCATATCGGCTATTATAGTGCATATGTCATTTTTCTCAAAAAAGTTGGGGATTGATCTGGGAACAGCCAATATATTGGTGTTTGTTCCTGGTCGTGGAATAGTTCTAAATGAACCATCTGTAGTGGCTGTCTCAGAGGAAGACAATAGAATAGTTGCAATTGGTATTGAGGCAAAGGAAATGATAGGTAGAACCCCGGACAATATTATTGCCTATAGACCAATGAAAGATGGCGTTATTGCTGATTATCGTGTTACAGAGGCAATGCTTCGATATTATATTGATAAGGCACTTGGGAAGTGGAATTTTATAAAACCAGAAGTTTTAGTTTCAGTTCCAGCGGGTGTTACTTCTACTGAAAGACGTGCTGTTATAGAAGCGGCTATTCGTGCAGGGGCAAAAAATGCATACGTAGTAAAAGAACCAATTCTTGCTGCTATCGGTGCAGGTATTCCGATTCATGAAGCACTAGGTCATATGATTGTTGATATTGGTGGTGGAACTACAGATGTTGCAGTGATATCACTTGGAGGTATTGTTGCATCAACATCTGTAAAGTGTGCAGGAAATAAAATAGATCATGCTATTGCTGATTATATAAAGAAAACATTTAATCTTGGTATCGGTGACAAAACTGCAGAGGACATAAAAATTAAAGTTGGCTCTGCTATTCCTTTAGACGAAGAACTTTCAATGATGATAAAAGGACGAGATTTTGTTACAGGATTGCCTAGAAGTGTAGAAATAAAAACGAACGAAATAGTAAAAGCAATAAGTAAAGATTTGAGAGAGATGATAAAAGCAATAAAGGATGTTTTGCAAGAGACACCACCTGAACTAGCTTCAGATATTATAGATCAAGGAATCATAATGACTGGCGGTTCATCACCACTCCGACACTTTCCAGAACTAGTTTTTAGACGAACGGGAGTAAAGGCTGTTCTAGCAAAAGATGCGCTTTACTGTGTTGCAAAGGGGACAGGTATAGCGTTGGAGCATCTAGATATGTATAAAAAATCCGTAATTTCAAAGAGATAGTTTGTTGTGATAAAATATAGCTAGGGGAGGGGTTTATGTACATTAAAGTCACTTGGCAATCGACCGGTAAGTCGATTCTTGTTGGGCAGTTTGGCTCAAAGGCAGACTGTCGCAATCAACTAACATCGCGCCATTATGAAAAGGATAAAAAGGATCCTGATGTTTACGAGAAACTCATCGGCGAAGATATCGTCACAGCTCAGATATTTGAGTTTGGTCCGATTCTTCCACCTTCGTCGATTCCATAAGTACAACAGCTTTTGACCAGCCACACTAGAGTGGCTGGTCGTTTCTATTTTGGTATAATCATTTGAATGGATAGCCTAACTAATTCATACAATCAGACAAAAAACTTGCACCACGCATATTTTTTGGTTGGTGATAAGAATCAATTAACAAAAGATCTCATATTTTTTTTAGAAAATAGTGTAGGAATAAGTACAAATGGTAATCCTGATTTTTGGGTTGGTGTTTTTGATAATATGACAATTGACGATGCTAGAAATATTACTCTGAGTTCTGAAAGAATGGATTTTTCTGGTGGGAAAAAAGTTTTTATTATTCAAACTGATTTTATTGGACTTGAGGCACAGAATTCACTTTTAAAAGTTTTTGAAGAACCAACATCAGGTACTCATTTTTTTATAATATCACCACAGGATTTAGTATTACCCACACTTCGCTCTAGAATGCAGGTAATATATTTTGGAAATAATGATCATAAAAAACGAGAAAGCATATTAAACCTTAAACTAAAAGAAAGACTGGATAAAGTTAAAGAACTAACAGAAGGAATCAGTGATGAAGAAAATACAAAACAAGATGCAATATCACTTTTAAATCAAATTGAACTAGAACTATATGAAAAAGGAGTTGAAAAAAGTCTAACTGGACTTCAAATCTGCGATTTGGCAAGAGCTTCACTCTATGACAGAGGAGCTCCAATCAAAATGATATTAGAAAACGTAATGATAAACATTTAAAGCTTTCAAGTATTTTTTCAGAATGTTATCATGTACACATTAACTAAAATATAAACCAAATGAGTATCGAATCAAAACGAAATACTGAAAAGAATAGTGTGAAGGAAAAAGTTGATTCAATTAAAAATAGTTTTGAAATTCGATTGGAAAAGATTTGTGAGCAAAGAGAAAAAGTTTTTAATGAAAGATTTAAAAATAAAAGTGAATTTATAAAAAAAATATCAAAATTTACATCCAAAGAGTTTTCGTTTATATTTTAGAACCGTAAAAATAAAAAGATGGCATACAACACAGCACAATTTAAAGTTAGTTTAAAAGATATTGAAGAATGGCTCAAAAAAGAGTTTTCAACTATTCGTACAGGCCGAGCAACTCCATCTATTCTCGACGGTGTAAAGGTTGAAGCATACGGAACTGATATGCCTATCAATCAAGTAGCGAATATTGGTGTTGAAGATGCTAGAGTTCTCAGGATTACTCCTTGGGATATGTCTCAAGTAAAATCAATAGAGAAGGCGATAATAATATCCGATCTAGGTTTATCTGTTTCAGTTGACGATAAAGGCCTTCGAGTAAACTTCCCAGATTTAACCTCAGATAGAAGAGTGGCGTTGGTAAAGATAGCCAAGCAGAAACTAGAAGATGCTAGAGTGACACTACGAAATGAAAGAGAAAAAGCAATCAAAGATATAGATGCACAAGAAAAGGAAAAGAAAATATCTGAAGATGAAAAGTTTAGAATGAAGGCTGATCTGCAGAAGGCGATAGACGACGCAAATAGGGTTTTAGATGAATTGTTTGCAAAGAAGGAGAAAGAAATTAGCGAATAATAAAATTTTTTCACATCAAATGTTTCTTTCGACAAGGTTAATAAATAAAAATGTCTATAATTATATTCTTAATAATACTAGCTCTGCTTATACTTGTTCATGAGTTCGGGCATTTTATTGTTGCAAAAAAGTCTGGAATCAGAGTCGATGAATTCGGTCTAGGTTTTCCACCTAAAATATTTTCCAAAAAGTGGGGAGGAACTCTGTATACACTCAACGCTATACCTTTTGGTGGTTTTGTAAAAATTTTTGGAGAAGATCCTCATAGTGAGTCTATTCTCCCAGAGGATAGGTCAACTAGTTTTTATTATAAACCAAAATATATTCAAGCTGCTGTTTTGGTTGCAGGAGTATTTTTCAATATTTTATTTGCATGGGTACTTATTTCTCTAGGATACAGTATAGGAATACCTTCGCCAGTAAAACAACCTGGTTATGGCGAAGTTGGAAATATTCACCTAGTGGTCACAGAGGTGATGACTGATTCACCTGCGCAGAAAGCAGGACTCAAAACAGGTGACTATATGAAAACAATAGTTTCGGGTGCTACAACTTTGGATGAAAGTAATATGTCACCGGAAAATGTTCAAAATATTATTTCTGAAATAAAAACAAAAAACATAGAAGTGACATATGTTAGAGGAAATGATGCACCGAAAACTGTTTCAATTGAACCAAATGAAAATATAGTTCCAGGAAAGCGAGCTATTGGTATAGCTATGGGTAAAATTGGCATATTAAAGTTGCCTATACATCTTGCTGTTATTGATGGCGCTAGAACAACTTACTTTTTAACAAAAGCAACAGCGGTTGGTTTGGTTTCTTTCTTGGGGAATGCAATACTTTTTAAATCGGATTTTTCACAAGTTAGTGGCCCAATCGGTATTGCTGGAGTTGTGGGTGAGGCAACAAAACTTGGTTTTACATATATTATTTCTATTACAGCACTTATATCAATAAATTTGGCTATTATTAATCTTCTACCGTTTCCAGCACTTGATGGAGGTAGATTGCTTTTTACAATAATAGAAGCTATCAGAAGAAAACCAATTTCTCCAAAATTTGTTAGAAATGCAAATTTTATTGGTTTTGCAATCCTACTTTTGCTTATGGTTGTGGTGTCTGCGCACGATTTGTTTAAACTATTTTAGTTGATATTTTTCTTGTTAGTGATAGAGTACTCTTTGGGTGAGGCGGTTGGCTGTCCTCGTATCCGGACCTAGAGCCGGTAAATACGAGGATGGTCGAAAAACCGCCTCACCTGACGATTTGGTATTTCCAAATCAACGCAACAGGCTCGCAATACACGCGGGCCTTTCTTTTACTCAATTTTTGACCCATCCACTTTTTTGGGATAGTATTTAGGAATGCGACAATCACAACTTTTTACAAAAACACGAAAGGAAGTACCAGCTGATGAAACATCAATAAATGCACAGTTACTTATTAGAGCTGGCTTTGTACACAAAGAATTAGCTGGTGTGTATTCTTACCTTCCACTTGGCCTACGAACATTAAACAATATTGTAGAAGTTATAAGGCAGGAAATGAATGCTGTAGGAGGCCAAGAACTTTTGATGTCAGCTCTACAAGACAAAGAGCTTTGGACAAAAACAGATAGATGGGATGATAAAAATGTAGACAACTGGTTCAAAACTGAACTCAAAAGTGGCGGAGAAACTGGACTCGGTATTACTCACGAAGAGCCATTAACTAGAATAATGAGTGAACATGTTTCTTCATATAGAGACCTGCCAGTTTTTGCATATCAGTTTCAAAATAAATTTAGAAATGAAATGAGGGCAAAGAGTGGAGTGATGAGAGGAAAGGAATTTTTGATGAAAGATTTATACAGTTTTTCACTAGACGAGAAGAGTCATGAAGATGACTACAACAAAATAAAAGGAGCATACTTGAGAGTTTTTGAAAGATTGGGAATTGGAGATAAAACTTTTGTGACTTTTGCAGACGGAGGAATATTTTCAGATTTTTCTGAGGAGTTTCAAACTATAACAGAAGCTGGAGAAGATGTTATTTATATACACGAGGCAAAAAAAATAGCTCTAAACAAAGAAGTTTATACAGATGAAAATATTGCAAAACTTGGTTTAAATAAAAGTGAACTAGTTGAAAAGAAGGCTGTAGAGGTTGGAAACATATTCCACTTGGGGACTCGATTTTCTAGTGCATTAGGACTTAATTATAAAGATGAGGCTGGAGTGGAACACCCAGTGGTTATGGGTAGTTATGGAATAGGTCCAACTCGACTTTTAGGAACTATCGTAGAAACACTTTCAGATGACAAGGGTATGATATGGCCAAAAGAAGTCGCACCATTCAAAGTTCATTTAGTTAGACTTGGAAATAACGATAATACTTTGGCCTATGCAGATAGTTTGTACGCAAATTTACAAAACAAAGGAATAGAAGTTCTCTATGATGATAGAGATCTTCGACCAGGAGAAAAATTTGCTGATTCAGATTTGATTGGTATTCCTGTTAGATTTGTAGTTAGTGACAAAACTGTTGCGGAAAACAAAATTGAAGTTAAGTTTAGAAATTCAACTGAAGCACAGTTAATGTCTGAAGAGGATGCTTTGAAAACTTTAAATTAATAAAGAGTCTTGTTGACTCATGTCTCGAGAAAAGCCTTTCGCAGGAGTTTAGAAAATAAATGAGGTACTCCGAATATTATTTTCTTGAACGACGAGTGAGAAGCGGAGCTTCGCAAGACCTTGAGCGTTTTGTAATCAAAATGCGAAAGGTGTACAGTTCCTGTAAGGAAGTTCGCTAGCTCACCAGAGCTAGATAGATTGCTTTTTGAGAGATGTGAGGAGAAAGAGACTCTTTGTGTTACTATACCCAAAATGATTAAAAACCTTGAACAACTTAAAAGACTTATTTCCAACGATATTGGAATAGATTTGGGTACTGCAAATACTCTAGTTTATCTACATGGAAAAGGTGTTGTCATAAACGAACCATCTGTTGTTGCAGTAAATCAGAAAACTGGAAGAGTGGTAGCTGTTGGAAAAGATGCAAAGCAAATGCTTGGTAGAACACCTGCACACATTGTAGCTGTTAGGCCACTTGTGGATGGAGTCATATCTGATTTCGAGGTGACAGAGGAAATGATAACTTATCTTTTAAATAAAGCACAAAAACAAAACAAAAAACTTTTAGGTCCACGAGTTGTAGTTGGTGTTCCGTCTGGAATAACAAATGTTGAGATACGTGCTGTTCGTGATGCTACAAAAAATGCAGGAGCATCAGAAGTTTATATAGTTGAAGAGCCGATGGCTGCAGCTATTGGTATGAGACTCCCCATACTAGATCCAGTAGGAAATATGGTTATAGATATTGGAGGAGGAACAACAGATATTGCTGTTATATCACTTGGGGGAGTTGTTAGATCAAAAAATTTACGTGTTGCTGGTGATAAATTGAACAACGACATTATTTCATATGTTCGTTCAGAGTTTAAAATCCTTATTGGTGAAAAAACTGCAGAGAATATAAAGATATCTATCGGTGCTATATTGCCAGGAGATGAACCGCTTGAAGCGTCTATCCGAGGTAGGGACCTTATATCAGGCTTGCCTAGGGAGGTGGTTATAACTGACTCTGATATTAGAGAAGCTATATCACAGTCAATAAATACCCTCGTAGAAGGCGTAAAAGAGGTCCTAGAGACCACTCCTCCTGAGGTTGTGGCTGATGTTATGCAGAGGGGTATTTTTCTGGCTGGAGGAGGGGCTCTAATTAAAGGTTTGGCTGAAATAATACATGAATATACAAAGATACCTGTGCACACGGCGTTAGATCCGCTAACAGCTGTTTGTAGGGGAACTGGTATAATATTGGAAAATATGGAGATGTATAAAGATGTGTTAATCACTAACAAAGATGAATTACCACCTAAAAAGTAAACCAAAAAACGAGCATAAAGGGAAAATCGTCGGAGTTATAATAGTTCTCACAATAGTTCTTATTTTCTCAGTTTTTTTTACAAATTTTTCTCGAAATTTTTTCTATAGTCTAGCTAGGCCTTTATGGTTTTCTGAAAATGTTATAACAGCACCATTTCGTGGGGTATTTAATTTTTTCAGTTTCAAAAATAGTCTCATAAAGCAAAAACAAGAATTAGAAGATGAGGTTGCTGTATTGAAACTAAAAGAAATTGATTACGATGTATTAGTTAAAGAAAATCAAGAACTCAAAGAGCAAATAGGAAGGCAGGGTGATAAAAACTTAGTTTTTGCAAGAGTATTGTCTAGACCGCCTAAATCTCCATATGATACATTTGTTATTGATATAGGTTCTAACCACGGCGTTGTGCAGTCAGATAGAGTTTATTTATCTGATAACGTAGTTATTGGAATAGTTAAAACTATTACACCCAATACATCATTGGTCGAGTTGTTTTCATCAGGTGAAAATAAACAAGAAGCTATTTTATCGAGAACTGGAGCATCATATGTATTAGTAGGGAAAGGTGGGGCCAATTTTCAAATAGAAGTGCCAAAAGATAGTGATGTTTTGTGGGGTGATATATTTCTTTATCCAGGAATTAACTCTTCTGTTATTGGTAGCGTTTATTATATTGATGAAAATTCACAAAGTTCTTTTAAAACGATATATATTCGTATTCCTGGTAACGTATTTCAGGCTAAATCAGTATTTGTAAATAGAACCTTAAGGTAATAATCCTATTTGTGATATCATAGTCTCGTGGATAAAACAGGTATAAGAATAGCTCTATTTTTTGTTACTATTGGGTCAATAATCCTATTGCCTTGGTGGTTTTATGTTGCATTACTTTTAGCACAAGTTTTGTATATTAGAAATTATTTTGAAATAATATTTTTCGGTTTTTTTATAGATATGCTTTATTCTACAAAGTATCCATTTCCCTATATCGGCGTGCTTGTCTCTACTATAATTTTAATTTCATTAATGTTTATTAGGACAAAAATAAGAACGTAATGTTTCATCAATTAAAAAATTTATTTAAAAAAAGAAATCTCAGTGCAAACAGAGATATAGATCCAGATGAAATATTTTTGGATTCACAAAACCTACCTGATTTCGATACGGATCAGTTTGAGGGAAGAATAGAAAAGCCAATTGGAACAGGAGTTTATTCGATTATTATATTATTTGTTTTTGTTGTTGGTTCGATGTTTTTGTATAAAGTTTGGAGTCTGCAGGTTGTCGAAGGAGAAAAATATAGAAACAGAAGTGACAATAACAGTTTACACAAAACTCTTATTTATGCAGATAGGGGAGTTATTTACGATAGAAATAAAGTTCCAATAGTTTGGAATGATGTAAATCCAAATTCTAGTGATTTTTCATTGCGTGTTTATGCGAGTTCCACAGGACTTTCCACCGTTTTGGGCTATGTAAAATATCCAACAAAGGATTCATCTGGAATATACTATCAAGATAAATTTGATCCAAAAGATGGTATGGAAAAGATATATGACAAGGTGTTATCTGGTAATGATGGAACAAAGATAATCGAAACGGATGTTCGAGGTAATATTATTTCAGAAAGTGTAGTTCAGAAACCTGAAGATGGTCAAAATCTTGATACATCGATTGATATTAGATTACAGAGAGCCTTAAATAAGTCGTTGCTAGATATTGCAGATAAAGCTGGATATAAAGGTGGTGCTGGAATAATAATGGATGTTCATACGGGAGAGATACTGGCTTCAAGCAATTTTCCTGAATATGATTCTCAAATAATGACAGATGGCTCAGATAATAAAAAAATTTCCGCATGGTTAAACTCATCAAATCATCCTTTCTTAAATAGAATAATATCAGGACTTTATACACCTGGATCAATTATGAAATTATTTGTTGCTATGGGAGTTTTGGATCAAAAGGTTATTTCCCCTAATAAACAAATAGTAAGTACTGGTTCTATTACTATACCAAACCCATTTTATCCTGATAAGCCATCGGTCTTTATGGATTGGAAGGCTCATGGAGCTGTCGATTTGCGAAGTGCCATTGCTGTTTCTTCTAACGTATATTTCTATGAAGTTTCTGGTGGATATAAAGATCAAAAAGGTATTGGAATAGGGAATTTAGAGTATTATGTTCGATTGTTTGGTTTTGGAACTACCACAAATGTAGATTTTCCTGGAGAAAAGATAGGAACAATACCAAGTCCGGAATGGAAGAAGAAAACTTTCAATGGTGAAGATTGGAGAGTTGGAGATACATACAACACAGCTATTGGACAGTACGGTTTTCAAGTTACACCAATACAAGTTGTCAAAGCTGTTGGAGCAATTGCTACGGATGGAAATCTGGTAACGCCTACATTTATGAAATCAAAAGGTGGACGAACTGAAGCAGTTAAGGTCGATTTGAATCAAAGTTATTATCAAATAGTAAAAGAGGGAATGAGAGAGGGTGTAACAGACGGAACTTCACATGCTATCAATTTTCCTTTTGTTGAGGTTGCTTCAAAAACTGGTACTGCGCAGATTGGAGTTGCAAAGGACGAAGTTAATTCTTGGGTGGTAGGATTTTGGCCATATGAAAACCCAAAGTACGCATACGCTATTGTGATGGAGAGAGGCTCAAAAAATAATCAATTTGGAGCAGTATTGGTAATGCAGGAGTTTCTAGATTGGGTTCACATTTATACTCCTGAGTATCTGCAATAAACCACCAAATTTAACGAACTCCTTTGTTGGACTCCAAAAAATAATTCTCACCTTACCACAAAGTAAGGCTCGAACTATTTTTCTTGTCCGCCTCGGATTTCATTTAAATTTGGTGGTTTGTGGTAGTTTTTATTAAAATACTAAACAAATTGACCAAAAGGCATTTTTGGGCTATACTACACGGGATTAATTAATAAAAAAGGACCTAAAAAACATATTTATGAAGGATCACGAATACCTGACCCAAGAGAAGTATGACGAGTTTAAAGCTGAGTTGGCCCTATTAAAAGGAACAAAGAGAAAGGAGATAGCTGAGTCGCTTGAATACGCAAAGCAACTTGGAGATTTGTCTGAAAACGCTGAATATCATGAAGCTAGAGATGCTCAAGCAAATGTAGAGGATAGAATTGCAAAACTTGAGCAACTTTTGAAGACTGCATCTATTGTTCAGTCAAACCATGGAGGAGTTGTAAATGTTGGATCAGTTGTAACAGTAGAGAAGGATGGTAAAAAGTTTGAATACACAATCGTTGGTTCTGAGGAATCAGATGTTATCTCAAACAAGATTTCAATGAGATCGCCATTTGGTCAGGCAATACTTGGAAAGAAGAAAGGAGAAGAGTTTACATTCAAAGCTCCATCAGGAGAACTTACATATACAGTCAAAGAAGTTAAATAATAAAATAACCTCCGAAAGGGGGTTATTTTATTATTTGTGATATGTTAATATAGCAAACATGGCATCACTAGAAGAAATAAGACAAGGAAGACTTGCAAAATTAGAGATTTTAAAAAGCAAAGGAATAAACCCGTATCCAGTTAGTGTTCCTAGAGACTTTTCTATTAATTTTCTCAAAGCAAACTTTGATACAAAGGTTAGTGCTGGTGAAAAAGTTTCTGTTTCAGGAAGAATAATGGCTCTAAGAGGACAAGGAGCAATACTTTTTGCAGTTTTGTTTGATGGAACAGAAAAGATACAAGCAATAATAAAAAAGGACACTTTGTCAGAAGATGTTTTTTCTCTATTTGTGGATACAGTTGATATTGGAGATTTTATTTCTGTTACAGGACTACCTATGCTTTCAAAGACGGGGGAACCTAGTGTCATGGCAGAGTCGTGGATTATGGCAGGAAAAACTCTACTTCCACTACCTGAAAAATGGCACGGACTTCAAGATGTTGATGAGAGATATCGAAAGAGATATTTAGATTTTTTAATGGATGATGATTTAAGATCGTTGATAGTAAAGAAATCAAAATTTTGGTCAGTAGCTAGAAAGTTTCTAGTAGATGAAGGTTTTCTTGAAGTAGAAACACCTACATTGGAAGTTACTACAGGGGGTGCAGAAGCTAGACCTTTTAAAACACATCATAATGACTTTGATTTAGATGTATTCATGAGAATTTCAGTTGGAGAGTTGTGGCAGAAGAGACTTATGGCCGCTGGTTTTGAAAAGACATTTGAGTTAGGTAGGGTATATAGAAACGAAGGTTCTTCTCCTGAACATTTGCAGGAATTCACAAACTTGGAATTTTACGCATCATTTATGACTTTTGAAGATGGTAAGGAGTTGGTGAAAAAACTTTATAAAAAACTTGCAGAAGATACTTTTGGTAAGACTGAGTTTGAAACAAGAGGACACAAATTCGACCTCGCTGGAAATTGGGAGGATATCGACTATGTTGAAACAGTAAAGAAAATGACTGGTGTTGATGTCATAAACGATTCAGTTGAAACTTTGCAAGCAAAACTAGATGAGTTAAAGGTTAAATACGACGGAAACAACAGAGAGAGAATGACAGATAGTCTTTGGAAGTACTGTAGAAAGTCAATCGCAGGTCCAGCATTTCTAGTAAACCATCCAAAACTAGTAGCACCTCTTTCAAAAGAACATCCAGACAATTCAAACCTCACAAAAACTTTCCAGGTGATACTTGCAGGTAGTGAACTTGGTCGTGCACACGCAGAACTAAACGATCCAATAGATCAAGCGATGCGTTTTGGTAAACAAAAGGAATTAATCGAGGGAGGCGATGAAGAGGCGATGATGTCAGATGATGAATATGTAGAGATGTTGGAATACGGCATGCCACCAACATTCGGTTTTGGCTTTGGAGAGAGACTCTTTGCCTTCCTAGCGGATAAACCTCTTCGTGAACTTCAGACTTTCCCCCTTATGCGTCCTAAATCTGAATAAAAAAAAGCCATAATATATGGCTTTTTTTGTTATTCTAAAAATACTTGACAGAATTTTCTATATCTGATATGATTATGTAGTCAGGGGTAGGGTGGCGAAGAGTAAGCACCAGGGTAACGGCAACGCAATGCAATGCCATGACTTGGGAAGAAGCTGTGCTGATATACAAGCCTTACCCCGGACGATAAAAATTGTAAAAGAAGACCAAAAAAGGGTGGTGCAAAGCAAATGGCTGAGGTCCACCCAATAAAAACACAAGTCGACTACGGTCGGCTTTTTTCATGTCAAAACAACGACTTAGCGAAATTATCAGTTTTGAAGGCAATGCAAGCGAAATTATCATAAAGCGAAATCTTGATTTTCCAGAGACTTCGCAGATGTTTTAGAAAACAAAGACGAAAGTAAGGTGAAATTATTAGTTTTGAAAACCTTGCACAGGAAATTAGAAAACAAAGACGAACGAGAAGAAGACTGAAGCACTGTTTGAGCGATAGCGAGTTTGCGAGAAGGCTCTGGAGT
>CAZKGG010000001.1:8826-15173 GCA_964552385.1 uncultured Candidatus Saccharibacteria bacterium | reverse complement strand
CTGAATTTATTCTGCTCTCGTTCCATTTCTGTAACCTCGTCTGTTAGCTCTTCAAATTTATCTATCTCTGAGTATTCAATATTCCAAGCCTTAGAAAAGTCATCATCTTTAAAAATATCCTCAAGTCCGCTAATTTGACACAATCTTAAAATCTCTTCTTCATCCATTCCTAACTCACGAGCAATTCTTTCGTTTTTCCAGTTTCTGTTTTTAAGCTCTAGCACAATCTCAGACATCGCATCTACAACGTGTTTACCTCTCGCTCTATTATGTCTAATCGTTGAAGCAATACGGTCATTTTTAGAAGTCTGTTCTTTTCTGATTGCAACGATAGGCAAGTATCCTTTTATTCTTTCTCTTACTGTTTTTGATTCTTTGCCTACTCTATTTCTGTGGAATCCGTCCACAACTTCTATTTTCCCATCATGAGGAAATGTAACAATAGGCTGGGTGTATCCGTCGTTAGTAATAGAAATCTCTAATAACTGCATTTCCGGAGGTGCTACTTTGTTTGGGTTGTATTCGTTAGCTATTACGTTATCAGATTTAACCCATCGAACAAAATCAACTGGCTCATTTTTGAATGGTGACTCTTCGTGAAGAAATTCCCTAATCGTATTAATAACGTGTACTCGTTCGTTTAAGTCCGTACCTTTTAATAAATCTAAAGTCAGCTCTTTTATTTTATTTAAATTTTCCATGTCATCCCCTTTGAATCACTTTACAATTATTTAGATTTTCTGTCAATCCAGTATTTTCTCTTTTCTTCTCTAGCGTCTAACCATTCTGAAATCATTTCTATCGATTCGTCGTATTTTTCGGTCATTAAATTTGCGTATGTTTTTCTTTTTTCAAGTTGATTATTATCGCCGTATCTAGGGTCTGGCATTTCTTTTCTTAAATCTAAATATTTCTTTAAAATTAATCCGTAATAATAATTCGGGTCCGTACTTATAATTTTTTTTCTATTAAACAGAATGTCCATATTAGATTTAATTACTCCATTTAATACATAATCCATATTGACTCCTAAGTAATACCGAAGGAGGTTTAAGCACAATCCTCTGATTATCTAAGATTAAAAAGGGTATAAGTTTCCCTTGAGCAGTTAAGCTTAATTTAAAATTAGACATTCAGAGATCAATTCACTAGTAGAACTGATAGTGCCGGTTATACCGAAGTATGGGCCACATGTAGACCAGTGGCGGGCCAGCAAGTAAATAGTCTATGTTCTTTTAAGTGCCATAAACGGCGATTACTACGCCCCTCTACACTCAGCAAAATTATGGAATTTGTTTAGATCCCATTCGTTTAATTTCGCCTCCATTCGATTCTTAGCCTTTTGTTTAGGCTGGCTGGGGGTCCGAATGGTAACCCCACAGCCATTGCAAAGATACTAAAATAAAAAAAGAAAAGCAACAAGTATTTTTACATCCCCCGTTACCGACGGACGCAAATTAGGAATCAAAAATATTATACAATTATCTTGTGCTAAAAAAACCGAAAGATAAGAAGAAGCCTAGCCGTAAGAATCTAGTTAAAAAAGCTGATACTGCATTTGCCTCATATATCCGTTCACTTAGTCCATCATGCACATTTTGCGCTAGACCAACAGAACACTGCTTTCACATTATTTCTAGGTCTTATTACTCAGTACGTTGGGATGAAGAAAACGCCGTTCCTTCATGCGCTGGGTGCAATATGGAAATGAACTATCACCCACATAAATTCATTGAGTTCTTAATCAAACAACGTGGCCATGAGTTCTACTTAAAACTATGCGATAAGTCTAAAAAACAAGAAAAACTATATGCTGAAGACTTGATCGCTATCGCACAGCAATACACCGATAAACTCGCAAATAAAGCCCAAATTTAGCGTTTAAAAGGTATTGTAGGCGGTCACAGATTCACATAAGCGTTTCTGTAACCACCTACCGACCGTGGACACCACGATCCATTTCCATTTAGGCCAACCACAACAGCATCCCATTGCAATATATTAGCCGACATGAAGTCAGCCTAGGCCTTACCTTTGTTAGGGAGCTTATTTTACATAATCATTTGGATTAACTCTAATCCATTTTTTACCGTCAAACTTTTCTATAAAATAATGTAAGTGCGCTCCTCGGCTTTCAGACCCTGAATTTCCACTAAACCCTACCAAGTCACCACGTCTTACTTGCTTCCCGCTTAAAGTAACAGGCTCAAGTAAATGATAGTACCCAACACGCCAAGTATCGTTTTGTACAATAATTGATAGCCCACATTGTTTGTTTGCTTTAACGTATGCCGTGCCTTCAATTAACGAATAAACAGCCGTTCCCTCTGGAATGGCTATATCCCACGAATGATGTAATCCATAATCTCTTTTTGCCCAGTAACCGCTTGTTAAAGGAAAGCCAAAAGCTTCTCGGTCATACGGGAGCCCTTTAGGTTCAGCAGGCAAAGGCGCAAACGCACCGATTAGACACGCTAGTAGAACTGCCAGAACTAAGATAATAATAATAAGTTTGTTTTCTTTTGAATAAGTCCAAGATAATAAGTTAATTAAATTTTTCATGATTTCTCCTATCTAATAAATTTCTGTAGTAAATAAACGATAAAAATAAGTATGCCGAATACCAAGATGACATCAGGTAAGTAAGACCATGATTGTATTCCAGAGCTTGGAATTGAAACCGACATAACTGAGGCTGCGTCCATACCTTAGCTTACTAGACTCTTTTTAATGGCTGTAAAGGGAAAGAAAAAATAATACTTGCAATTTTAAATAGGCCGATATTTCATAACGCCGTTTTCCATACAGGCTTCCAAATCCTGTTTCTCTGGAATGTCTTTTAAACTTAATGAAATATGAATCCATGAAGGCTCTTTTATTAATTGCGTATATGGCAGATTTAATCCTTTAATGAATTTGAATAAGAATTCAACGTTATCACAAATTAGATCTAGGGCCCTTCCGTCACAATGATGACTGTTAGGCGCTCCGCCTATATGTTTGTTTAGTTCAGGTGAACGGAATCCAGAAGTAACTATCAGGTTTTTTCCTAACTTATCTAATCCAGTTTTAATAGGAGTATATATTCTCAGATTTAACTGCTGAAGGTTTTTAACCTGTTCATCGTTTGGGGTGTTGTCTATCCCTAGTTTTTCCGCTGTCTCTGACTCAATTAAGTGCTTATAGGGTAACTCTGATTTAGCAGGCTCTATTTGTTTAAAGAATAGCCTAAAGATAAGTTTTAATAGCTCGGTCATTTATTAACTGCCATATAAGAAACTACAAAAAATAGTGCAAGATTTTGCGCCCTCAACCAAAACAACTCACCCTCTAAAGACTCTTTACGGGCTTTATATTCTGCCTTTGCTTCGATGGCTTCTAAATATCTTTGTGCAACCAGATCGACGTTATTTGTTGGGGTCTCTGAGTTTGTCGGACTTGAGAATAGAAAACTTAATATCAGCACTAAGCTTATCAATGTCTTTTTGTATTTCATTACGCCGTCCAAATCCACCAAATAATAAAGACAATAATAAGGTAAATAAACCAAGTATCCATTTCATAATCCTACAACCTTTTTAAACATATCGCCAAATATTGAGAACACAAAAGCTAGCACAGAAACACCGCCCATCACTAACCAACGGTCTTTGGCATGGGCTTCTTTGATTTCTTGTAAGTCTTTCTCTACTACGTTTAATCTTGTTATGAGTGGGGTCTGGCCTAATGACCCCACAAATACATCGTGCATTTCTTTGACCATTTGGTACATATCATTTGTGACGGTCTCCAGTTTCCCAACACGGGACTCAAGGTTCTTATGTTCTGAGATTTCTATGAATGGTGCGCCAGTCATGATCCAACCGATGCCTTTACGCTTATTTTTTCCCACTGAACTAATCCGACCAGAGTTAATATAACAAGGTCTTTAGCGCAGATCAAAACAACCATTTCCCAAGAGAGAATTAAGCCACGCTCTATAAATGCCATTAAAGCCCATTTCTCAGCGTTAGTTATGAATGCGAATACCATACGACGGCCTATCATTGAGATTAAAAACTTCTTAAATGCTTCTTTTATGTCATTCACTTGTCATGTCTCCTTTGAATAATATTTCGTTAAGTGATCTGGTCACTACTTGACCCTGAACACCTTTGTTCTTAGCGGTCTGTCTGAGGACTTTGGCTACAGGTTTACTTACTTGCTTCACTACATCTGGCAACGGAATCCCCTGTTCTAATAAACGTCGTGCGTTAACTAATTCGGCTAATGTTTGCACTCTTGGAAAAAGAGTTTCAGAGACTCTCGCAGTGGTTTTAGAAGGATCGAATATATTCGCTTGGAATAGTTTCTGTAACATTCTTGCTTTGTTTCTTGGATCGTTAATTAAATCCCCGACGGTGTTCGCCACACCCTCTAATATAGGAGTGCCTTGAACAAGTTTTCTGAGCGACCCTTTGCCTGGTTTCGCCTTGCTTAAACCTAAGTTAAATAAATATTCATCGATTGAATCACCGAGTTTTTCAATTCCTTCAACTCCAGATTGTTTGCCTTGTTGGATAATGTCTTGAAGAGTATTGTAGTTAGATGCTTGTTTAATTTCGTCCGTGAACTTACCAAGTTTGCCAACTAATGAGATTTGACCAGGCACTAATTCACCTTCACTAAGTCTTACTTTAAAAAGTTTATCTAACTTATCAAAAGTCCCTCTGTCGGTTGAATATTTTTTAAACGCATCAGGAGAAAGTGTCTTAGCTCTGTTTTCCACCAGGGTATCGTATATTTGCGTTAAACTTTTTTTAATCGCAGGATTATCTTTATTTGTTTGTATCTCATCAAAAATATTTTGTCCGATTTGTTTAAATTGTCCATATGTAGTATCTGGATTGTTTTTAGTCATCCTGATATATTGATTTATGGTATTTCTTCTCTCTTTTTTTATTAAGTCTGTAACAGTAGGATCTTTTAACATTTGTTTTTTTAAATTTCTTAAATCGTTAACCGCTGTAGACATGTCTAAAGCCACTTCATCAACGTTTTGTACTCCCTGAGCCTGAGCGACACGTTTTAATTCCGGCTCTAAGTGTCTTTGGAAAAGTAATGCGTTTTTGTTCTCAACAATATTTGTTAATTCAGTATCTAAGTTAGCGGCCAATTCATCGATGTTATTTGCAATCTTAAACTTAGAAGGATTTTGATAGAACTTTCTAACGATCTCTGAATTTGTATTTTTTAAGCCTAAGTCATCAGCTAATTGATTCGCAACCTGTGTAGTGCCAGCTTTAGGAATGTCATCAACTGCTGATACAGCAGGCTTAACTCCTGGAGCCAGAAGACTCCCTAAAGTTTTAGTTAATTTATTAGCAACACCTTGACCAGCTGCGCCCAGAATAGATTCTCCTGCAATTTCTGCAAAGTCTTGATTATCCATTTCTCCAAAACCAGTTTTAGCAAATTTGCCTGGTTCCACTTCTGTACCACGAACGCCTAGTAAATTACCAATTTGTTGCCTAACAAGTTCTCCTGTACCTGTGCCAACTCCTGCGCCTGGAACACTGCCAGTGAGTCCGCCCAAAATTCCACCACCAGTAGTAATGCCTTTTCCGAGTGATTCTGAAATATCCCCAACTAAATCATTCATTTGAAAACCTTTAGGATCGACAGGTCTAATGACTTTTTGACCATTCGGGCCAATGTCTTCTACTCCATACTGTCCGTTTTGGAGTTTAATTGGACGTTTACCAGTCGCATTCATGATTATTTGTTGCTGTCCGATATCATCGGCGAAACCATATTTAGCACGATCAAGAATTCCTAAAACAGATTTTTGATTTTTTTGTGTGGCTAAATCAGCACCAGCAGTCCATGACTGAACATCAAGACCTACCCCACCTTTAGGTGAACTTAACTGACTAGCTATTTGTTGCTGTAGCTGTTGTATTTCTTGATACCCCATAAGTCCCCTTATTCAAACGTCGGAGCGAAATAATTCCCACCTAAAAGAGAAAAGCCTTTTTTCTCTAGTCCGCTAAATGTTTTTCCTTTTAAGATTCCTCTAGCGTAATCTGCTAGCTGTTCATTTTTTAAACCTAACGCTTTTCCCTGAGCTAATAAGTCTTGAATACTAGGCTGACCACCGCCTTGTGCTTTAGCTAACTGCATTTGCCATTGTTTATTTCTTAATGCTAGTTCGTCTTCACGTTGTTGATTAAGAATCCCTTGCGCTCCCTGTGCGCCTGCGCCTAAAGATTGAATAGGAGAAAGTTGACCAGAAGCCAGTCCAAGACCAGTACCGACAGTCATCGCAAGTAATGCAGGATCTTGAAACGCTTTTCCGATTCCACCCG
>CAZKGG010000001.1:6858-8816 GCA_964552385.1 uncultured Candidatus Saccharibacteria bacterium | reverse complement strand
AACCACCTTGTTGGGTAGGTTGAGGTTGTGGGCCACGAACTGGGCCTTCAGTTGCATTTAAAGAAGGGAAAAAAGATTGCGGGCCTTCTGGTTGGTCAAATCCCACAGCTTGCCCACCACCAAAAGTCATTAGTGCTTGTTGTTGAGGGGTTAATGCTTGTTTTTGTTTTATAATGTCTTTTTCGTTTACTAAAGGCTGAAAAGAACCTTTAATCTTTTGAAGTATTCCCATTTTATAGCCCCCTTAAATAATTTGTTTTGTCTGCGTTCTCATCAGAGTTTAACCAAGTGATTCTTTCAACATCATTCGCCTCGTAACCTTGTGGGGTCTCTGCGTAGTCAGTCCAAACCTGCCCGTTCTCTGTAATTAAAATATGATTCTCGGTAACAATCGGATAACGTGCTTCATTCGACATCCCTAGTTTTTCTGCTTCATGCGATTTATATACTCGTTTCCATTCGTCCTCTAATACAACGTGACCCCCAGAGACCCGAACGCCGTTATAATTAAATATGATTTCGGGAACCTTAGAGATGCCTTTTGCTAGAACTTTTCCGCCTTCTAATGTTTCATCGTCTAAATCTAAGTCTTTAACTTCTTTTAGTGAGCCATCAGCCATTTTAATTTTTACTTCGCCAAGGAAACAGAAAATCCCACCAGCTGCCCCTGCGATCCCACCAATAGTATTGCCTAATTGGTTTTCTTGTTGTGTTTGTTGTTGTGCGATATTTCCTTGTCCGCCCAAAGCCTGACCGTATAAACCCCCAGCACCTTGCAATAAACCTTGCTGTAACTGAGTGCCTTGTAATAAACCTTGTCTGCTTAAATCAGCTTGCTGTCCATATGTTTGTGCAAGTTGACCTTGAATCTGTTGGTTAGCGCCTATTTCGTTAGTGATCGCTTGTTGAGAAGAAAATAATCCACGTTGTGTTGCTAAGTCTCGTACGTTTTGAATTGCTGGGTCTCTGCCAGCTTCAATAGTGGCACGTTGTTGGTTCATATATTGAAGCTCTTCTGGAGACAGTTGCCCAGAAGCTAATTTCTGCAAAGCCGGATTCTGGGACATGTTTTGAAGCTGTCCTCCAACACCTTGAATCTGATTTGCAAGCCCTCTTTGTGGTGCTAAATCTGGTCCTGAACTACCCATGTTTTGCCTCTTTTCTTATGATATATTGTCCGTTTTGAATTCCTTCAATTTCAAACTTAAAACGTCTTAAAGCTAAGTTAAGAGTAGGAAAATTAGTCATGTGGACCGTTGCATAGATTGTTTTCCTTTTATTGATTATTTTATTGATTAATCCGTAACCTTCACCAAATGCGATGAAGTCTTTAATGAATATATGGTCTGGTTTTTCTTCGTAGAACAGAAAGCCTTGATCGTCCATAACATAGTCGCAACCATCCGAATAAGTTTTAAAGTATTCATCCCATTCGTTTTTAGACGCTGTGCGGTTGTAAAGCATTACATTGTGGTTGTCGACAAACTTCATTATGTTTTCCTTCATTTCTTCAGAGAGCATTAAAAATTCACCTCTATACCTTGAACAGCTAAAGTTCCTGTATCATTTGCAAAAACTTGTATTGTAGAATTTTGGGAAATAGTTTTTGTCTGAATCGGAACGTTAGTAAAGCCTCTTGATTGATTGATGCCATAAACAAGACCTCTTTTGACAAAATTTATAGTTGCGTCTGTAGCAACAGAAAATTGAACTGTTATATTTCTAAAGTTTACCGGAATAGATTTCGCCTCATACAAAGCATTGCTAGTGGTAAATGATATCACAGATGTTTTATAGTTAGAAATTGTGCCAGTGCCTGTACCAGTGCCATTTTCATAAAATTCATAGGTCGATCCATTTTGAGAAAAATAATTTATTTGCGCCGAAGTATTGTTATAAACAAAGCTAATGTTTCTCCAATAATATTTAGGATGATAATAGCCTTTTTTCTTTCCTTT
>CAZKGG010000001.1:0-6758 GCA_964552385.1 uncultured Candidatus Saccharibacteria bacterium | reverse complement strand
CCGATACCACGTTTGCATTTAGAGATTGAAATCTGATCTGCGGTACTCTTCTTTGAAACCTTCCCTAAAAAGAACTCAGAGCCTGTTTTAAAAGCCTGCATTGTGTCTATTCTTGCGGTTGCAGTGAAAGCTGAATTGTAAGCATCTAATATAATTTCAGTGTCTCCGAACTCCCCTTCAGTGCGTGTAAACGCAGAGCCTGCATAGATACCTGCTGAGATAGTCGCTGACACGCCAGCTGAGGCCAGAGTTAAACCAGATGCATATTGAGTTGCCGATAAGTTAATCGTCGTTCCGTTGATATAAACCGTAAGTCCAGAAACGCATGAGAAATCATTCGATGCGCCACTTAATAGAAAGTTTGGGGTGCCCCATGTATCTGAGTTTCCTGAAACAATACGATAACTTTCTTGTGTGATTTGTAAGTTTGCAATTTGTCCGTCGATGTAACCTTTAGCGTTTGAATTGTTAGCAAATGCGCTTGTCGATCCTGCGCTTAACGCTCCGACCAATGAAGCTGAAACTTGTCCGTAGTTAATGTCGTTAATTGATGCTGACAAAGCACCGAAAATATTTGTATTCCATTCAGAAATTGTTGGAACGTAACCGTTCGCAAAGGGAGCGCCTGAAATAGTAACTACTGCCATTTTGTCTCCTACTAACTATATATTGCCACAATATTTTATGTTTAATTAACTTATAAGCCCTTTAAATGGCTTATAAAACTATAATCTTAAATAACTATTAATCTGTAGTTTCCTGTTACTGTCGCCCTAAACCATGCCACAGTGTCAGAGTTTGCAGACACTCCAGAACTGCTTTCGTATGTCGTTCCGGATACGTTTGTCCAGACTTGTAACCAGTTGCTAGGAGTACGTTTTAAATCATGCGAAGCTGAAACATCCGTTCCAGAAACCGCTGTGATCTCAACTAAATAAGCGTCTAAGTTTTCACAGCGTTGGCCTGTTGTGGACCCAAAAGCGATCTGATTAAGTACACGATAAATGTTCTCAACCTCTGTCTGTACCGACGCATCAGTGAATTGACCTACTTGACTCGCCTTCATCCTTGCATTCCCCCACGTTTAAAATAAAGTTCCACAGGTGCGTTAAGAGTGAACCTATCTGAGTCAGAAGCTTGTTCGAATTTAATCTTGATTCGTCTGCCTCGTAAATTCGTGTTAATACGTTGTGAGAAGTTCGCTTCAGGAAACCCGAGAGGTGAGAGACCTAGCGCAAAGTCAATCCCAAGCCTTGCCGCTCCACCTGACATATCAAAAGTCTGTTGCAAAACCCAATCATCAGAGTCTACAAAGTTTCCGTATACGCTCATATTCCCTGTGGCCGAACTCATCACACAGTACAGTCTACGAAGTGCGTTTGAGTAACCTAATGTATCGAAAGTGAATCCTGGTGAAACTATGTACGCAGTTACTGAACTACCAGCGTTAGAGTAAAGCATATCTGAGTAGTAATACTTATAACCAGTTCCACCCATGACAACTTTTGCTGTGTTGGTACTAGTTTCTTGATTCATTGAATACCAACCATCGGACCAAATGAACGCAGGCAGGTGAAACCCTTCATCGTCTTGATAAGGTTGGTTTAAGTTTAAAACTATCGTGTAATTATTTGTTGTTTGTCCTGATCCGTACGGTACAGAAAGAAAATAAAGCCCTGTATCCTCATCAATGGCTGATACCATATCTTTCATATAGTTTTTATTTATTGAATCCCAAAACGGTTGGATTTTCTGACTGACTTTCTTAGGAGTTGAGCCGTCATAAGCATAAATCCCATCCCAGTTTGCCCATAACATCAGACCGCCAGTTGTATTCGCCTTAAAATTCTGTATTGAGCGTTTACATGAGCAACCAATAGAGCGGTCAATCGTTAAAAGGTTAAAAGATGCTTTGTCATAACCAATTAATTTACCCATCGAACGTTCTTTGAAAATAACTAGTTCGTTTCTAGCGAAAGACTGCATAGCAACGCCGTTTTGACCGTTGTTTTGCTCAAAATTAAACGTATCTGTGCCCGCTCCGGTGAATACCGAGATACTCCCAGTCTGAGAATAACGAATTGTCGAACCGTTTAGGTCCATTGTGAACAGTTTGTTTAAATGAACCTCACATGCAATTGCTGAAGCACCCGCAGACACAGTCCCAGAGGCCGAACCGTTCCATGTTTTTAGATAATAACCACCATCAGCCCAGATGCCTGTGTCTAGAAATTGTGTGTAATCTAATGGGTACGAAGTCGAGAGACCCGATAAGATTTTCGTGGTGATCGTACCGCTCGAATCGGTCCAGATATCGCCATTAGACGTTGATACCAACTCATAATCAGTCCCACTAGATAAGTATAGCGAATGAAGTCCTGTAATGTTAGGGGAAGCTGAGACCGCCGAGGTGTTTACCTCATCATATCCAAACTTCTTCTCGGCATTCTTACCGTCAACAGAGTACCAGTTGAGCCCAGATGCTGCGTGCTGATTACTCACCTGATGAATAGGAGAATCGAGGTCTAATCCTCTACCTGGAAACCAATTAATGTTTTGTAGTGTACTAGGCATATATCACCCTATAGTTTCGATTTATAACCACGAGGCAGAATCCTTTGGCTAGGACGATCTCCCCCAGATACCCATTTACGGATAATCTCATTGATTAATTCTTTCTTTAGCAAATAAAGCTGTGATCCATTCACTGCGTCTGCTTCATCTTGATACCTTTTACCGTAAACTTCGTAAGCGTACATAATAATGTCGGGGTAGAAGTATTCAGGGAACTCAGGTTTGTCCCAGTCGTTCACTAAAGGTTTATTTTGTCTTTGATATAAAACTTTATATGTCGGAGTCGAGGTCGTTCCAAGATTCATGACTCTCACAGTCGAGCCGTAATCGACATCCCACGCTAACACGTCTGAATCTACAGATTCATCCGGTGAACCTTTAACAAATTTATTGTAATCGTATCTGATTACGTTCTTATCGTTAGTCGTATTTACAATTGCGTTAATCTTTCGGATATCATTTGAAACGTATGTATCGTTTGCCCCTAGTGTGCAAATAATATTCCCTGATCCGCTAGTAATAATAATTGATCCTGAAGTGACCGGCTTAGTAAACGCATCAATAACCGTGAATGACTGTCCAGCACTTGCTGTTAGCGAAGCGGACACAGTGATAGCAGAAACTATTGAGGAGTAAGCCGAAGTTGTTGAGTTAATATACTTTCCAAACACATTAACGATCTTTCCGTCATCTGCACTAGCCGAAGCGATCCCGTAGATTGTGGCTGATAGACCAGTCAGAACAGTAATCGGGTTCAGATCATAGGTTCCGTTTGCTGTCGGTGCGAATGTGGTCGAGCCTCTCAAAAACTCCCAGTCGTACTCGTTAGCGATATCTCTCAGAGCATAGTTAATGAATGATTTAGCATTCGCCATCGCTTGAGACGATTCGTTATCGTTCATCAGATTTCTTAAGTCATCGTGTAATTGTATATACATATTTTTTCCTTTCTATTGGTCCTCTCTTGTATTAAGGGAAGCATTAACGTAAGTTGCCGTTCCGGTCACAGCCCTTGCAGCTAATGTTAATGTTTCTCCTGGTTGTAATAAGAACCTGTCAGAGAATGCGAAAGCACCCCCTGCGCTTTGTCCAGTAGTAAACGCAAATTTAATTTGTGAATTATTAGCTATGGTGCAAGTAGTAGCAGATTGGTCGTAGTAAATACATGACGTTGTGTCATATCTTGAAAAACTAGGAGTACCCAAAAGAGTTGCGTTTCTAATCAAAAAGAAAGTTATTGGGGTTGCGTCATCATGCGCCCCAGCTATTGATAAACAATTTACAACAGACTGATTTGCCCTAGAGGTGGTCCCTGTATGTGAGTGAATATAATCATTTCTAATTGTAAATAATGGGTAATATGTTGCAGATGCTGAACCAACGTAGTTATTTGTTTCACGATAAAAAGTCATGCGTGGGCCAGTTAATTGAATATCGCCCTCAATAAATCCTGCGAATGAAGCAACCGATACAGACACGTTAGTCGTAGAACCAGAAGAATAAGCAGCCATAGTAAATGGAAACGAAGGTTGCGTTACGCTTGGGGATGTCAGTGTGTTAGGAAACGACATATTATGTACAATAATAAAATCAGGGTTATTTCCCTGTGACGTGGCTTCAACTTTAAAAGAAACCGTTCCAAACCCTAAATATTGAATGTCTATTTGATAAACATTTCCTTTTTGTGGATCTAAGGTAAACCCGCTAGGTCCCGTTCCGTCTAACGGGTCAACATTCCATGACGATTGTGGTGTCCATGTGTCTGTTGAAGCTACTCCTGCCTTTGTTTCTACAAAAGAACCCGCTGCAGGTGTAACTGCCCCAGTTTGTGCAAGTGAAAATGTTCTAGTTTTATTTCCAACTGAATCAGCCAAAAAAATAACAGTTGAACCTATCTGTTCAGCTTTCCAGCCTGTATACGTTCCACTAGCTATTTCATAAGCTGTCTTTACTGTGCTTCCGTTATTTGTTGCGGTTACGTTATATGCGGTCCCATCCAATGTGACGACATAATTATTTGTGGCTGTGCTTGCTGTGGTGATAGTAAGTGTTTGAACCTCACGAACCCCACCTGTTGAATGGAGTATTCCAAACGATGTGCCGTTATATCCAAAATAAAATCCAGATTCCCCAGCGCCTACTCCAGCAACAAGGATCGAACTAGCCACAGGGGTAGAGAACAGAGCCGTGAACCTTCCAACGATACCCTGTCCGGCACGGTACCTTAATCGACGTCTTGATTGTATTGTTGCAAAACTGAAAGCTGTCGTACCAGTTGAACAAGTAAATAAATTATTGTCCCCTGTGTTTGATCCAGTATTAGATCCAGAAACAGAATTTCCTGTTGTTGCGGCTACTACGTTCTGATTAATTCCATATACTGAATCAACTTGAAAAATAGGATTTAATCTTTCTGTATGTATTGAACCGAATGGTAAACGAGGAGAATGGATAGCTACCTCTAAATGGCCTTCGGAATCTGCTAGTACGTTAGCAAACGTTCCGTTACCGTTTCTGCCTAACAGTTGAACAGGTAACGGGTGACCAGTTTTTACACTGTCAGGATTATTAAAACTATCACTCCACAAAACATAATTTGATTTTTCCATTAGACAAGTACCTTCTCTTTCGATATGTGTGCAGTAACGAATTTCTTTACGTTATCGACCATCAGGTCACGAAGGATATTCTCAAGCCCTCGATACTCTTCTACTGAGTGATGGGTCTTGATTCGTTCGTAAACTCTCTCACCCATCTCAAGTCGGTATTCTTTATCAGAGATAAGTTTGTCTAAATATTCAAACCATTCATTCTCGTTATTCGCAACTAGTCCAGTCTTACCGTGTTTAACAGATGTATAACAAACAGGCGATACCACGCATGGGATTTTCATCGCCCCGAATTCGATCCACTTTAACTCAGACTTCCCACGGTTGAACGGATCATCGATCACAGGACACATTGCTATGTCTGCTCTCATGTCTCGTAAGTCCACAGGATAAGTTAAGTTATCAGAATGCCACGCACGCCATTCGATACGGTCTGAATAGTCTTTCATTCCGTTGTCAGGGTTAGGCTTGAACAGGGCATCAAACCCAACCCCTTGAAGGATGATTTTTAAATTAGGGTGTTTATCAAGTAACTTCCAAAGTGGCTTACGTACTAAATGTAAATCTTGATAGTGAGCGCTTCCACCTTGCCAACCTAATCGAATCTCTTTACTTTCGTTTTTCTTCATAGGTAGCCAGCGTTTAAAGTCCACTACATTAGGGACCACAGCAATCGGTCCAGTGGGTCGGTATTTTCTGTATTGTTTGCCTAGGTAGTTATTAGTCACAGTCACAAGATCACAATGAGCGATTGCGTACTGTGCACCCAAAGCTCTTAATCGGTTCTCTTTTAAATGGAACCCGTCTTTTCCGTCTTTCCACATTTCAAACGTACACGAACCGTCTGGGTTATCGATGATCTCTCGAGTATCTCCATTAGCTCGTAGTAACTGTTTGGCGTTTTGAGATGTGAACTTATCTTTGTATGTAATAAAGATTTCCTCAGTACCGAAAGTTTTATATGCAGGGTTCATAGGATGAACACCGAAAATAAAATCATCGTACTCTAGGACTATCTTTTTAGGTTTAATTCGTTTCTTGTTGTCTTGGATGATGTTCTTAATGAATTCACCAAAACACATTTGATAAACAAGAACATCAGCCGCTTCTATTTCGTCTTTTAATCTTTGCGGTGAATGGAGTTTAGGATCGTAAATGAACACATCAATGTCGGTATTGTTTCCGATCCACAAATAAGGCTGGCGAGTTCGATAGAACCCAACCCCACCCTCACCGACTGTGTGTACACAAACTCTCATGCGTTACTCGCTTTAAACATAGGGAACTCGTTTAGAAGTTCTATGTAATTTTTCCCACGCTCTGACGAATACCATTCGCTATGTTTATGCTCTGGTACTCCGTGTGCCCATGCGTAGTTATAAAGAATGTCGTAAGGGATGCGCCCGAGTAGTTTCCCAGTCCGGTCCTTAGTCCAACCTTTATTTTGTCTAGCGTCTTTTAATGAATCGTTAATAGCGTGAGCCATATTGATGTTTACCTCTTCAGGCACTATCTGGTACTCACCTTTATCTATTAACCATTTGTCTGCGTTTATACCTTTCATATTTTCTCCCT